>CAZUUP010000220.1:0-8866 GCA_964623105.1 uncultured Akkermansia sp. | reverse complement strand
CGCCGCCACCGCCCCCGACCCCGGCAGGAAATACAACCCACCGTGCGCCTTCGTCTTCCGCCGGAACACCTTGTCCGCGCACGTCGCATACAAATACTCCATCGCCGGACCCGCAAACCCCACGCTGGTCATCGCCTTGTCCGAAGGCCGCGGCAACACCCCGCTCATCCGCCCCGTCGGGTCATACACCTGCACCCCCAGCGAAGTCGCCACGTAATAACGCCCCTGCAAATCAGTCGTCATCCCGTCCCCGTTGCACGACGGCTTGTACACCGGCGACCGCCCGTCCGTCGGCTTGGCATTCACATCCACGTCCGTCCGCATCGTCATGTACGGCTCCTTCGCGGACAGGCTCCCATCCTTCTCGATCCGGAACGCCCACACCCGGTCCCCGCGAAAATCACTCACCGCCAGCGTCCCCTGATCCGGCGACACCGTGATCCCGTTCGGCGCCGTGATCCCCACGTCCGCCGCCTTCACCTCACCCGTCTTCGGATTTACAAACGTCACCTGTTTTTTTCCCGTCTCCGTGAAATAGATGTGCCCCTTCGCCGTCACCACCAGATCGTTCGGCTGCACATTCTCCGCGATCACCGTCTCCTTGCCCCCCGGCAACTCGAACGCCACCAACCGCTTCTTGGCCCCCTGACACGCATACAGCCGACCGTCCGGGCCAAACTTCAACCCGCTCGCCGGCTGCTCCACCAGCGTCGTCAACCGCCCGTCCGCCCCCACCCGGTAAATCGCCGGCTTGCGCATGTCCGAGAAGTAAAAATTCCCCTGTGCATCCGCGCATGGACCGTCCACAAACCCATGCCCCTCCGACACCAACTGCCACCCCTCGCCCTCCAGCAACAGCATCGACAGCGGCATGTCCTGCGCCCCCGCCACGACCACACACCCCAGCCAGACCAGCATCCAATGTTGCAACTTTTTCATAATTCCCTTCCTGCCCGTCCGTTGTCCTGTTCGCCGCCCGCCCGCCGCCTCACTTCCGGTAATCCCGCCACAACCACTTCAGCGCCTCCGGGAAAATGCTCCCGCCATGCTTGCTGTTGTGCGCCCCCTCCCCATACACAAACTGATAATCGTATCCCTGCATTTTCAGCGCCGCCGCCATCTGCTGATTCGCCAGCGGCCAGTTCCCAAACTGGTTGTCAACATCCCCCGAACCACCCTGCAAAAACACCCGCAACGGCTTCCGCTCCGTTTTTCGGATCAACGCCGGATACACATGCCCGCCGCGGATGTTCGTGAAACTCCCGATCGTGCTCAGCACCTTCCGAAACTGGTCCGGACGCTCCCACCCCACTGTAAACGAACAAATCCCCCCCGAACTCGCCCCGCAGATCGCCCGCCCCGCCGGATCGGTCGTCAACGCATACTTCTTCCCCACCTCCGGCAGAATTTCCTCGATCAAAAACCGCGCATACCGGTCCCCCAACGAATCATACTCATAGCTCCGGTTGTCCGCCCGCCAGCCGTTCGTCAACACCGACTTCCCGCTGTGCCCCGGATTGATCAGGATCGCAATCGTCACCGGCATCTCCCCCTTGGCGATCAGGTTGTCGAACACCACCGGCACCCGCCAGTTCCCCTTCACGTTCACGTAATCGTGACCGTCCTGAAACACCATCACGCAGGCCGGCTTCTCCGCCCGATACTGCGCCGGCACATACACCCACCAATCCCGCACCGTGTTCGTAAACACCTGGCTCACCCAGTTGGTGTACTTCGTCACCGTCCCGGCCGGCACCCCCGCCTGCACCTCATGATACGGCGTCGCCTTGAACTCATCCGCCGCCCGCAGCCCGCCCGCAGCCGCCAGCAGAACCAGCAGCATCCACGACCCGAGTCCCCCCACCCTCGCGATATTGTTCACGTTCATCGTCCTTCCCAGAGTTCTCATATTTCTCAAGCCACCAATCGCCAATTGCTTCTCCGCAACCATTCACCAGAAACGGAACCGAAACCCACCGAGACCCGCTGAACCCAGAGCAAAAACAGGCTGTGCCCGATCCTAAAAATTTCACCAATCACGGAAGACCGAACACCCGTCCAGCCCCTGGTTTTCTCTGTGTTCATCGCGTCGCTGTGGTCAAAAATCCGGTTCGGCTGAAGGGTTGCGCCTTGTCGCTTTCCCCCTCACTTCCCATACCCCTGCCACAACCACCGCAGCGACTCCGGCAAAATCGCCCCGCCGTGTTTGCCACTGTGCCCGCCGTCGCCCATCACCAATTGATGTTCATACTTCGCGAACTTCAACGCCGCCGCCATCTCCAGATTCGCCAGCGGCCAGTTCCCATGCAGGTTGTCCAGGTCATTCGAGCCCTCCTGCAAAAATACCCGGATTGCCTTCTTCTCCGTCTTCCGGATCAGCGCCGGATACACATGCCCGCCCCGGATGTTCGTGAAACTCCCGATCTGACTCAACACCCGCCCAAATGAATCCGGCCGCTCCCACGCCATCGTGAACGCGCAGATCCCTCCCGAACTGATCCCCACCGTCGCCCGCCCCGCCGGATCCTTCGTGATGTTCCATTTCTTGCCCACCTCCGGCAGAATCTCCTCCAGGATGAAACGCACATACAAATCCCCCAGCGAATCATACTCATAACTGCGATTGCTCCGCCCCTTCTGCCCCGGTTCCGCCGGCGGCACCGTTCCCGGACTGATAAACACCCCGATCGTCACCGGCATGTCCTTCTTGTGGATCAGATTGTCAAACACCGTCGGCGTCCGAAACTGCCCGTTCGTGCTCACATACCCCCCGCCATCCTGAAACACCATCAGACACGCCGGCTTGGCCGCATCATACTGCTTCGGCACATAAACCCAGTAATCCCGCTCCGTCCCCGGGTAAATCTTGCTCTCCTTCCACGAAAACTTCTCCACCGTCCCCGTCGGCACCCCCGCCTGCGGAAACGAATCCGGACCCAATTTGTAATCTTCCGCGCCCCGCAACTCCGGCCCACAAACCACCAACGCCAGCGCCAGCCCATACGCACCAAGGAATTTCATCCCGAAATCTTAAGCCCCCGCCCAAACCCAACGCAACGACCGATTCGCCAAAACTCTGCCCCCGCTTCCGCTGCCCTCCATTCCCCGATCAATCATTGCGAACCTTCGCTCCGGAGCCGTCGGCACGAGAGTCGTGTCCAAATTGCTCTCCCCGTGAGGCACGAACAGGGAGAGATTTCGCCCAACCAAGGTTCGCGCTTTAAACCCCCGAACCGGAGCGCGGCTGTGTCGCAGACCAGCCGCAGCCCGATCGAGTCCGCTGCGACTGGCTTTCAGCACAGTCGCGCTCCGGTTCATGGGGAGGGGTTCCCACACTCCCGACTACATTCTCGCCCTGCCGAAGCACCTTCTCCCCCAACGTTCACCTCCATTCCGAACCGAGGAGAGCAATCCGGAGACCACGGCGCGAACGGCACCAACTTTTGCAAAGATTGCAACCCGTTCCCCATCCCCGGCAGCATTTGACAGCCCGCCCAAACTATGGAAAGCATTCGCCCGCAGCCTAATTCCGGCTTCGATTCCAAGAAGCGGAAGCGGGGGACCCAAAGCCTGGGTTGATACCGGGCCGGGGCGAACGGCGGATTTCGAACCGCCGAGGTCACTTTCAAGACCCAGCCCGACAGCTAACCTCGCCGGCCAGTTGGAAGGGCAGTCCTCTGTCCCGCCATTCGCGGGCACCATGATTCCCTGAACCACGGTCGCGCCCGCGCGCACCCAATCGGTCCGCCGACGACCACCGATCAGAGCCAGTTTATGGACACGAAGACAACCGGACGCACACCCGTCGCCGCGCTGATGCTCAGCGCCCTCGGGGTCGTGTTTGGCGACATCGGCACCAGCCCCCTCTACGCCCTCAAGGAATGTTTCGAGGCCACCCACGGCGTCGCCCCCACCGAAACCAACATCCTCGGCGTCCTCGCCCTCATCTTCTGGTCCCTCATCGTCATCGTCTCCATCAAATACCTCGGCGCCGTCATGCGCGCCGACAACCGCGGCGAAGGCGGCATTCTCGCCCTCCTCGCCCTCGCCGTTCCCGAACGTTCCGATCGCCTCCCCCGCCACCGTCTTCTCCTTGTCGGCCTCGGCGTCTTTGGTGCCACCCTCCTCTACGGCGACGGCATCATCACCCCCGCCATCTCCGTGCTCAGCGCCGTCGAGGGACTCGGCGTCGCCACCACCCACCTCAAGGACTTCATCCTTCCGATCACCATCGGGATCCTGATCGCCCTGTTCTACGTCCAGCACTTCGGCACCGGAAAAATGGGCCGCATCTTCGGTCCCATCATGCTCCTTTGGTTCGCCACCCTCGCCATCCTCGGCGTCAAAGGCATCCTGCAGACACCCCGCGTCCTCCACAGCCTCAACCCCTGGAGCGCCGTCCAGTTCTTCGCCGCCAACGGCTGGAAAGGCTTCATCGTCATCGGCGCCGTGTTCCTCTCCGTCACCGGCGCCGAAGCCCTCTATGCCGACATGGGCCACTTCGGCATCCGCCCCATACGCCGCGGCTGGTTCGCCATCGTTCTCCCATCCCTCTTTCTAAACTACCTCGGTCAGGGCGCCCTTCTGCTCACCGACCCCGCCGCCGCCGAGAACCCCTTCTACCTCCTCGCCCCCACCTGGGCCCTCTACCCCCTCGTCGCCCTCGCCACCGTCGCCACCGTCGTCGCCTCCCAGGCCGTCATCTCCGGCGCCTTCTCCCTCACCATGCAGGCCATCCAGCTCGGCTACCTGCCCCGCATGAAGATCATCCACACCTCCTCCCGCGAACGCGGCCAGATCTACATGCCCCACATCAACTGGCTCCTCATGGTCGCCTGCATCGGTCTCGTCCTCGGCTTCCGCACTTCCTCCAATCTCGCCGCCGCCTACGGCATCGCCGTCACCCTCTCCATGGTCATCGACACCGTCCTCTTTTACGTCGCCTCCCAACGCCTCTGGAACTGGAGTCCCGCCCGCGCCGCCGCCCTCTGCTCCGTCTTCCTCGCCCTCGAACTCGCCTTCTTCAGCGCCAACCTCGTCAAAGTCGCCCACGGCGGCTGGTTCCCGCTCATCGTCGGCGTCGCCATCTTCACCATGATGGCCACCTGGAAAACCGGCCGCCGCCTCGTCTGGGAAACCCTCCAAACCACCTCGCTCCCCCGCGACCTCTTCTTCGAAAGCATCGAACATCATCCCCCCCAACGCATCGCCGGCACCGCCGTGTTCCTCGCCGGCAACCCCAACGGCACGCCCCTCGCCCTCCTGCACAACCTCAAACACAACAAAGTCCTCCACCAACGCAACATCCTCCTCACCCTTGTCACCGAGGACATCCCCTACGTCACCCGCGAACACCGCACCGAGGTCGAACCCCTCCCCGCCGGCTTCCAGCGCGTCGTTGCCCACTACGGCTTCATGGAGGAACCCAACGTCCGCGAACTCCTCGACGGCACGCCCCTCGAAGGCGGAGCCATCGACGTCCAGAAAACCACCTTCTTCCTCAGCCGCGAAACCATCCTCCCTTCCGGCAGCAAAGGCATGCGCGTCTGGCGCAAATGGCTCTTCGCCGTCCTCGCCCGCAATGCCCAGCCCGCCACCGACTTCTTCAAGCTTCCCCCCAACCGCGTCGTCGAACTCGGCATGCAGGTCGAACTCTGAACACCGCCAACACCAACCCCCCGCCCAACCCGCCCACCGCCGGCTTCGCGCACCGCACACCGCGCACCCTCGCACCCCTGTCCGCGTTCGCCCGCAGCACCGTCCGCAAAATCAAACTGCCGAGCCTGCAACCGGTGATCCCCAATTCCCCACATTCCCCCCAGCAGCCTTTACTCCCCTGCCATTAGCACCCGGCTTCAGCCGGGTGTTGCGGGGACCAGGCCAGCAAAACCGTTTCAACGGTTTTTCCTGTTGTGCCGGGAAAACCGCCGCGCCGCGTCAAATCTTGATCTTCCGCACCAGTTGTTGATTCGCCTCCCAATAAGTCTTCTTCAACTTGATTCGCGGATCATCCTCCGCCGGCTGCACCGTTCCGTTCGCGTCCGTCGCCCGTGACACCACCGTGTGCTCGCCCGGACCCGCCCCCTTCCAGTCATACGACCAGAACGTCCACGAATACTCCGCCCGCTCCCGCTCCTCCAGCTTCACCGCCTGCCAGCCGCCGTCATCCATCTTCAACTCCACCGACTTCAACGGCGTCCCGTCCGTCCACGCCGCCCCCAGCACCCGCACAGTCCCGTCCTTTAGCCGCAGCACCCGCGCCACCACGCTCTTCACATTCATGTAGCTCACGGACGTCTCGCGATACAACACGTGCCCGTCCTGCTCCTCCCCGCGGATCGTCACATACTCCCGCCCCATGTATTTGCTCATGAACCGCCGGTCCTGCACCTCGATCCGCGACAGCCACTTCACCCACGCGATCCCATACCAGCCCGGCACCACCAACCGCAGCGGAAACCCGTGCTCCTTCGTCAGCGGCTTCCCATTCATCTCCCACGCCAGCAAAACCTTGTCCTGCAGCGCGTCACTCAATGACAGGCTCCGCGAAAACCGCATGTCCACCTCGAGATCCCGCACCTTCTCCTTCTTCTCGTCCGCCCCGAAAAACACCACCTCGATCCCGCGCGCCTTGATCCCGCACTCCTTCAACAGCGGCCCCAACGGCGTCCCGCCCCACCGCACATTCGCCACCGCGCCCATGAACGCCCGGCTCGCACCGTTCCCGCCGCACTCCAGCGTCGCCACGCTGTCCTTGAACGGCCGCCCCTTCAACTCCGCCAGCGTGAACGTCCGCGGCTTCTCCACCATCCCGCCCAGCGTCAGCCGCCACTTCTCCGCGTCCACCGCCGGATTCCCATAATGACTCACCACATACACGCTCTCGTTCGGCGTGATCCAGCTCTTCAACTCATCCCACTGCACCATCGGCCGGTTCGGATTCTTCGGCTGCAAATCCAAAAACGGCACCACCGTCGCACCCTCCTCCGGTTCCCCAAATCCATACACCGACCACGGCGCCTCCCCCAGCACCCACGCCGCAAACGCCACGCCGCCCTTCAACATGCTCCGCCGCGTAATCTTGGTTCTCATTTTGAAAATCTCCAGCCCGCCCAATAACGAGCGACGATGCCACGACAGTGACACGACAAAGCCACGCCACGCTCCAGCGCGGTAAATCCGGCTTTGCGCCGGGCCTCACGCCACCGGGCCCGCCCTAGGTGATGTGCGCCCCCTGCGTCTCCACGTACACCGCATACACCGACGTGCTCGCCGTCATGAACAGCCGGTTCCGCTTCTTCCCCCCGAAACACACGTTCGAGCAAATCTCCGGCAGCAAAATCTGCCCGATCCGCTCCCCGTCCGGCGCAAACACATGCACCCCGTCATAACCGTCGCCCACCCAACCCGCGCTTGCCCAGATGTTCCCATCCACGTCCGCGCGAATCCCATCCGCAAAACCCGCCTTCTCCGTCCCATCCTTCATCTTCAACTTCATCGGGCAAAACTCCCGCCCGTTCGCCAGCTTGGTCCCGTTCACCACGTCATAAACCCGGATGTTCTTCGGCGCCTGATCGTAGTGCGACGCCCCCGTGTCCGCCACGTAGAGCTTCTTGTAATCCGGAGAGAAACACAGCCCGTTCGGCTTGAACAAATCATCCGTCACCTTCTCGACCTTCCCCCCCTTGTCGATCCGGTACACCGCCTCCTTCAATTCCAGCGGACCCTTGTTCCCCTCATAATTCATCAGGCTCCCATACCCGGGGTCCGTGAACCAAATCCCCCCGTCCGGGTGCACCACCGCATCATTGGGCGCATTACACGGTTTCCCGTTGAACTTGTCGGCCAGCACCGTGAAGCCACCCCGGTGCTCATACCGCACCACCCGCCGGTTCCCGTGCTCGCACGCAATCTGCCGCCCCTCGAAATCAAACGTGTTCCCGTTGCTGTTCCCCGCCGGATGCCGGAACACGCTCACATGCCCGTCCTCCTCGATCCACCGCAACTGGATGTCGTTCGGAATGTCGCTCCACAACAGATACCGCCCCACCCCGTTCCACGCCGGTCCCTCCGCCCACAACATCCCCGGACTGTGATAAATCCGCTGGATCGGCGTGTTCCCCAGCTTGTATTTCCCAAACCGCTTGTCCAGCGCCACGATGTCCGGGTCCGGATAACGCACCGGAAAGGTCCCCGTCCAATCCCGGTCCGCTGCCCCCGCCCGCCCCGCCATAACCAGACCCGCCGCCGCCGTCGCCGCGCTCCCCAAAAAGGATCGCCGGTTCAATGAAGTCGCGCCAATGGCCGGGCCAGCACCCGATGCCTGAGAAGTATTTTGAGCTGCAGTTTTCATGCGTTGTGGAGATTTCGGTGAACCTCCTCACAGTGTTGGCCGCCCCCGCCGATTTCAAGCAAAAGCGCACGCCGCAAAAAAATCGGCGGCGGCCGGGATTCGCTCCCCACCGCCGCCGCCACCTTCCCGGAAATCCGCCCCGGTCACTCCTTCAGAATCGTCAAAAACTGCTTCATCGCCGGCGACAGCACCTTGTTCTTCTTGTGAATCGCCGCCAGCGGACGGAAAAACTCCGCGTCCTCGATCTGCACCTGCACCAGCGTCTGCTTCGCCACCTCCTGCACCACCGTCCCCTGCGGCACGATTGAAATCCCCGCGTCAATCTCCACCGCCCGCTTCACCGTTTCCACGTTGTCGAACTCCATCACGTGCTGCACCGCCACCGACCGGTCCTTCAAAATCTTGTCGATCGACTTGCGCGTCGGAATGTCCGGCTCAAACCCGATGAACTTCTGCCCCGCGATCGCGCTCAACTTCACCGCGGTGCGTCGGCTGACGCATTGCCTGCTGGAA
>CAZUUP010000219.1:0-8911 GCA_964623105.1 uncultured Akkermansia sp. | reverse complement strand
GAAAGCGCTCGCGGCGGTGGTCGTGGTGTGGGTGGCGGTTGCGATTTATCCGCAGATGGAAGTGGGGCTGCATTTCCAATTGAAGCGCTTGTTGACGGCGAATAATTACCGGGGGGCGCTGGACTTTATGTCGCGACATGAGCGCGGGGATTTTGCTCCGTCGCGGACGTTGGCTCCGGACCCGCATTCGTTTCGGGGCATGATGATGCTGCCGAATCTGGCTGCGGCTGCGGACGGGACAGAGGCTGAATGGGTGGGGGCACATCTGCTCGAACGCTGCCGAATTTCGCTGGGGCATAGATTGCCGTCGGCTTCCGATTACGAGTTGCTCTCACTGCTCCGGGCGCTGCCGAAAATTCGGGGAGCGAATGAGTGGGCAAAGGCCAACGCAACGGCTCTGCGAAAGGCCGTGACTGAGGCTGTCGAACGGTCGGGGGAGGCCGGCGATGATTTACAAAAGGCTTTGGCGGCACTCGGGGTTTCGCTCAAGGAAGTGCCTTGACGTGCGGCGTGTCGTGCGGTGCTGGGTCGCGGCGGGGTAGGATGTGCGCCGCGTGAGGCGGGGAAGGGTTACGGCCGAGCGGCAGCTCGGCCCTACCGGGGGACGATTATTTCGCTTCCGCGAAAAATTTCTCGAAGCGTTCGCGTGCCACAGACCAATCGGCGGAGGGTCGGGGCGTGAAGATTTGCGTGGTGAGCGCAGTGCGGACGAGGGCGCGGGCGGCGGCGAGGGAGGGGAGGTGGCCGAGGGTGAGGGACTGGAGGAGGATGTTGCCGAGCGCGGTGGCTTCGACGGGGCCGGCGTGGACAGGGATTTCGAGAGCGTCGGCGGTGAGCTGATTCAGCAGCGCGTTTTTGCTGCCGCCACCGACGATGTGGAGGCGCTGGATGCGGGTGCCGAGGAGTTGTTCGATCTGGCGCAGGGTGCGGCGGTAGAGGAGCGCGAGGCTTTCGAGGATGCAGCGGATGACGGCGCCGGGTTCGGTGGGCGCGGGCTGGCCGGTCTCGCGGCAGAAGGCGGCGATCTTGGCGGGCATGTCGTCGGGCGCGAGGAAGCGCGGGTCGGCGGGATTGATGAGCGCGGTGAAAGGCGGCGCGGCGGCGGCGAGTTGCGCGAGGGCGGCGTAGTCGAAGTTGTGTCCGCGTTGCGCCCAGTCGCGGCGGCATTCCTGCACGAGCCAGAGGCCGATGATGTTTTTGAGGAGGCGCACGGAGTTTCCGTGCCCGATTTCATTGGTGAAATTGAGCTGGCGGCAATTCTCGGTGAGCACGGGCGCGGGGAGTTCCACGCCCATCAGGGACCAGGTGCCGGAGCTGAGGTAGGCCCAGTCGGGGCGCGCGGGATCGGCGCTGATGTCGGCGTTGGGTTGCGCGGGGACGGCGGCGACGGCGGCGCCGGTGTCGTGTGAGCAGGTGGCGAGCACGGGAATTTCGGCGAGGCCGGTTTCGCGGGCGAGCGCGGGTGTGAGCGTGCCGAGGCGCGTGCCGCAGGGGACGAGCGGCGGGAAGATGTGCGGAGGCAGACCGAGGGCGTCAATGAGGCGGCGGGACCAGGCGCGGGTGACGGGGTTGTAGAGCTGGCTGGTGCTGGCGTTGGAGAGGTCCTGCGCGGCGACGCCGGAGAGGAGGTAGTTGAATCCATCGGCGATGTGGAGCAGGCGGCCGGCGCGTTGCAGGCGCGCGGGATCTTCGGCGGCGAGCTGGAAAATGGTGTTGATCGCCATGTGCTGGATGCCGGTTTCGGCGAAGATGGTTTCGCGCGAAACCTTCGCGAGCGCGGCGGGTTCGCCGCGTTGATGGCGCGGGTCGCGGTAGTGGAAGGTGGGGGACAGCAGTTCACCGGCGGGGTCGAAGAGGAGGTAATCGACGCCCCAGGAATCGGTGCTGATGCTGGCGATGGGAAGCTGGAGCTCGGCGGCGCGGCGGAGGCCGGTTTTCAGTTCAGCGAAAAGCTGCGGGATGTTCCAGTGGAGCGAGCCGTCGTGTTTGAGCGGGGTGTTGGGGAAGCGGTGGAGTTCGGTGAGGGTGATCGAGCCGCTGGCGGCGGGGTCGCCGTGGCTGCGGGTGTCGAGGGTGCCGAGGATGAGACGGCCGCTTTCGGCGCCGAGGTCGATGGCGAGGTGATGGAGCATGGGGGAGGGGAAAGTGATTAGTGATTAGTGATTAGTAATTAGTAATTAGTGGGGGGAGGCGTGGGGCGTGATTCGTGATTCGTGATCCGTGATGCGGGATGCGGAATTCGGAATTCGCAATTCGGAATTTGGGGTTTGGAATTTGGGATTAGATTTTGAGTTGTTTTTGGCGGTAGGCTTCGTCGGCGCGGCCGGCGATGCGGGAGACGTGGTCGGGGGTGAGGAAGACGGGGCCGCCCATCGCGGCGGCACCGGCGAAGATGGCGGCGGCTTTGGTGGCCATGAGGATGCAGGCGAGGACGGCGTTGGGCGTGGCGCCGAGGGCGATGAGGCCGTGGTTTTGCAGGAGGATGAGGCGGGGAACCTGGCGGTGTTGCTGGATGAAGGCGTTGGTGCGTTCGCGGATTTCGCGGGCGAGCGGGAGGCCGGGGTCGGCGTAGGGAACGTACACGGAGGCGGGGCCGCAGCAGACGATTTCGTCGGGGAAGAGGCGGCGTTCGGCGAAGTCGCGGGCGCGCGGGGAGCAGAGGATTTGGTTGGCGGCGAGGGGATGGCAGTGGCCGACGTAGTGGACGCCATCGAGTTGGAGGAGCCAGGCGTGGAACATGGATTCGACGCTGGGCTTCTTGGCGTGGGGTTCGATGCGGGAGTCGAGGAGGAGGTGTTCGATCTCGGCGTCGGTGGGGGATTTTTTGTCGAAGGTGGCGAGGACTTTGGCGGTGTCGCAGACGGTGACGTCGGCGTCGGTGAGGGTGGCGAGCATGGAGCCGCTGGCTTTCACGGCGAACTGGGTGGGGCTGAGTTTCACCGAGGTGTTGCCTTCGCCGAGGATGGCGAGGTGACGGTCTTCGCGGCCAATTTCGCGGGAGAGTTTAACCAGCGCGGCGATGGGTTCTTTCATGTGCGGGGGATTGAAACGGAGCGGGGGTCTGCCGCCAAGCGGCAAACGAAGGGAAAGAAGGTGTGGGGTGGGGAAGGGCCGCAAAGAACGCGAAGAGATGCAAAGAGGGGGCGGATTTTGGGGTTGGCGTTCGGTGGGGTGCGGTGGGGTGGCGGGGGAATTGCCGCAAAGAACGCAAAGAGACGCAAAAGAGGGACGGATTCGTTTGGCGTTCGGTGCGGTGCGGGATGGCCGCGAAGAACGCAAAGAGGCGCCAAAGGGGCCCGGGATTAATCGACGTAGCGGAAATCGAGGGAGGCGAAGAGGGCCTGGATGAAGCGGGACCAGCCTTCGAGGCGGGCGGCTTCGGTGGTGCCGGCGGATTCGGGGGGAAGGTAACGGCTGGCGATCTGGAGTTCGCCGGGGCTGGGTGTGCGGCCGAGGATGATCCGGGCGGCACGGGCGATGCGGGTCTGGTCGTCGGGGGCGGGTTGGGCGAGGAGGCGGCGGGCGGTGTGGTGGGCTTGTTCCATGACGAAGGGATGGTTCATCAGGAAGAGGGCTTGCGGGGCGACGGTGCTGACGTTGCGTCGGCCGGTGACCATGCTGGGGTCGGCGAAGTCGAAGGCGTCGAAGAGATCAGGCAGGGAGTTGCGCAGGACGGGGGAGTAAACGCTGCGGCGGGTGTCGGTGTGTTTGTAGCCGTAGTCGGCGTTGGTGCCGGGTTTGAGGGTGGGGCCGCCGGTGTCGCGCTGGAGTTGGCCGCTGACGTGGAGGATGGTGTCGCGGATGCTCTCGGCTTCGAGGCGGCGGCGGTTGGCGTGCCAGTAGAGGCGGTTTTCGGGATCGAGGGTGGCGGGGTTGGGGGTGCTGCCCGCGGGGGGCTCGGAGGAGGAGAGCCCGTAGGTGCGGGAAAGGACGATTTCGCGGACCAGTTTTTTGACGGACCAACCTTCGGCAATGAAGCGGGAGGCGAGGTGGTCGAGGAGTTCGGGGTGGGAGGGGGCTTCGCCCGTGGTGCCAAAGTTGTCGGTGGTGCGGACGATGCCGGTGCCGAGGAGCCAATGCCAGGTGCGGTTGGCCATGACGCGTGCGGGAAGGGGGTTGGCGGGGTTGGCCAGCCAGTCGGCGAGTTCGCGGCGGCCGCTTTCTTTGGCAGATACGGCGGGGGGCGTGCCGTAGGTGGCGACCTGGAGGAAGCCGCGGGGCACTTTTTCGCCGAGATTGCTGGCGAGACCGCGGATGTGTATGAAGGTGTCGGCGATTTGTTCCTCCTCCTTGACGGACATGTAGAGCGGGCGTTTCGGGCCGGATTCGACGAGTTTCTTCAATTCCGCCTCGAGTTCCTTGACGTCGGCTGTCTTGGCTTTGGCTTTGGCGGCTTTTTTGGACGGAGCTGCCGGGATTGCGGTGGTGGCGGGGAGGGTGGCGGGCGGGTCTTTGGTGCCGGTGGTGGCGAGGAGGGTGTCGAGGGTGTCGGTGGCGGGGAGGAATTGGACGGCGTCGGCGATGACGTGGCCGGTGGTGCCTTCGTTGGAAATGATGACGAACCCGGCGGTGCCGGGTTCGAAGCGGTGCTGGCCGAGGGAGACGAAGTGGCCTTCGAGCGGGGGTTGGATGCGTTGATCGATTGAAAGGGTTTTTTCGCCGTCGGCGCTGAAGACGGTGACGGGGACGGCGGGGGCTCGGTTGGAGCCGGGGACGTAGGCGAGGCGGACCTCGTACTTGCCGGCGCGGGGGAGGTCGGGGATGAAGGTGACGGTTTTGCGGCCTTTGTCGGCGGCGTTGTCGTGGAGGTAGCCGGTGCCGACGAAGTTGCGGACGGTGGCAGATTCGGTCCATTCGCCGACGCGCTTGGCCTGGGTGTCGTCGATGACAATGCCGGGGAGGCGGGCGGGGGTGAGGACGCTATTTGCGGCGGGGTTGTTTTTGGCGGGGATGACAGGGGTGGCGGCGGTGGTGGTGGCGGCGGCTTTGGCTTCCTTGATGCGGACTTCAAGGGCGGCGACGGCGGCGGCGTGTTTCTGGAGCGGCTTTTCCGATTCGGGGTCGGCGGGGAGGGGGAGTTCGATCCATTTGGACACGTTGGAGTGTTCGAGGGATTTGGAATTCTTGAGGATGCCGGCGAGGGCATAGTAGTCGCGGGTGGGGATGGGGTCGAATTTGTGGTCGTGGCAGCGGGCGCAACCGATGGTCTGGCCGAGGATGGCCTTGCCGATGACGTCGAGTTGTTCGTCCACGACGTCCATGACGAGCTGTCGTTTGTCCTGTTCCTCGAGATTGTGGTTGCCCAGGACGAGGAAGGTGGTGGCAGTCAGTTGGCGGCGGCGTTCGGCAAGGGAGGCGGCGGGGAGGAGGTCCCCGGCGACTTGTTCGCGGAGGAACTGGTCGAAGGGGTGGTCGCGATTGAAGCTGTCGATGACGTAGTCGCGATAGCGCCAGGCTTCCTTGAGGACGAAGCCGCGCAGGGTGAGGGATTCGGCGTAGCGGGCGACGTCGAGCCAGTGGCGGCCCCAGCGTTCGCCGAAGGCGGTGGAGGCGAGGAGGCGGTCCACGAGGCGTTCGGTGGCGGTGGGGGCGGGGTCGTTGACGAAGGCGTCGATTTCCGCGGGTTCCGGGGGCAGGCCGGTGAGGTCGTAGGAGAGGCGGCGGATGAGGGTGGCGCGATCGGCGTCGGGTGCGGGGCGGAGGCCGCGGTTCTCCTGGGCGGCGAGGATGAAGCGGTCGAGGTCGCGGCGTGGCCAGGCGGTGTCTTTGACCGGGGGCAGGGGAGGGGCGGCAATGGGGCGGTAGGACCAGTGTTTGCGGCCTTCTTCGATGTTGATGGTGCGTTTGGCGGGGGTGGTGGCGGCGGCGAGGCCAGAGCGCGGGTCGGGGGCGCCGAGTTCGACCCATTTTTCGAAGGCGGCGATTTGTTCATCGGAGAGCTTCCGTTTGGGCGGCATGCGGAAGTCTTTGTCGCGGTAGCGAACGGCCTTGATGAGGGGACTCTCGTCGAGTTTGCCGGGGAGGATGGCGGGGCCGCTGTCGCCGCCGTGGGACCAGCCGTCGCGGGTGTCGAGGCGAAGGCCGCCCTTGGTTTTCTGGCCGGCGCTGTGGCATTCGTAGCAATGTTCGGCGAGGAGGGGGCGGATGCGTTTCTCGAAGAATTCGAGGCCGGCGGCGTCGGGAGCGGGCGCGGGGGCCGTGGTGCCGCGGGCGATGCCGAGGAGCAGGGCGGTCCAGCACAGATGCAGTGGCGACAAAAAACGCATGGGATTACGACGTGTCGGGAGAGGCATTGTTTCAGGCGTGATCGGGTGGCGTGCTTTGGCTACTTGGCCCAGTAATCGATCACAAACACGTCCGCGACCAGCGGACCGACGAGGGCGACGAACTCCTTGTGCGCCGGGTGCGGCAGGTAGGTGTCGCGGTCTTTCTCGGAGTGAAAGGTGAGGGTGAAGCAATGGGTGCAGCCCTTGTTGAGTCCTTCGGGGCTGTTGTTGGTGCCCCATTCGAACTGGGCAATTTCGCGAATCTTTGCCGGGAGCGCGGCGAACGCCTTGACGACTTTGTCAATCTGGTCCGGCGGGGTGCCTTCCTTGAACTTGAAGGCGACCACGTGGCGCAGCGCGGGCTTGCCGCGCCGGGTCTCCGGGGTGGCGGGATCGGCGGCGTGGGCCATGCCGGTCAATGCGACGATTAGTGCGGTCGCGGCGGAGAGGAGGAGGGTTTTCATATTTGCAGTGTCGCCAAGACATTGAGCTTTGGCGGGGAGGTTGACAAGGCTGCGCAACGCGGCGGGCGGCGGTTTTGCCGTGTCTGGAACTTCCGGGGCGAAGCAGGACCCGGGGCGGGGCCTTGGCGGACGGGGGTGTTGCCATCTCCGGGAAGGGCGGTGGGTGGGGCGCTTGTCGAAACCCTCGACTTTCCGCCGTCGTTTGCTAGTTTTCGCGCCCTTTATGAACAGAAATCCGCATGTGGCAGTGGTCGGTGCGACGGGCGCGGTCGGCATCGAGATGATGAAGACGCTGGAAAAGCGCAACTTCCCGGTGGGGCGGTTGACGTTGCTGGCTTCGGCGCGGTCGGTGGGCAAGAAGCTGCCGTTTCGCGGCGTGGAGGTGGCGGTGCAGGAATTGACGAAGGATTCGTTCAAGGGGATCGACATCGCGCTGTTCAGCGCGGGTGGAAGCATCTCGAAGGAATTTGGCCCGGCGGCCGTGGCTGCGGGGTGTGTGGTGGTGGACAATTCGAGCGCGTTCCGCATGGATGATTCGGTGCCGCTGGTGGTGCCGGAGATCAATGCCGCCGACGTGAAGTGGCATCGCGGCATCATCGCCAACCCGAATTGCACGACGGCGATCACGCTGATGGCGCTGTATCCGCTGCACCAGGCGTTTGGCGTGAAGCGGATTTTCGCATCGAGCTACCAGGCGGTTTCGGGCACGGGCGCCAAGGCCATCGAGGAACTGGAGCGGCAGGTTGGCCAGGTGGTGCGCGGGGAGAAGGTCACCAAGGAAGTTTACCCGCATCAGATTGCCTTCAACGTGCTGCCGCATGTCGATTCGTTCCTGCCGACGGGTTACACGAAGGAGGAGATGAAGATGGAGAACGAGGGGCGCAAGATCATGCATCATCCGACCTTCCGTGCGAGCGTGACCTGTGTGCGCGTACCAGTGTATCGCGCGCATTCGGTGGCGGTGAGCGCGGAGTTCGAGAAGCCGGTCACGGTCGAGGCCGCCCGTGCGGTCCTGAACCGTGCCCCGGGCCTGGATGTCGTGGACAAGCCCGAGCAGAAGGAATATCCGCTGCCGCTGTATGTCGCGGAGAAGTATCACTGCCAGGTCGGCCGAATCCGGCAGGATTGCGCGTTGGACAACGGGCTGTGCTTCTGGGTGGTGGGGGACCAACTCCTGAAGGGCGCGGCGTTGAACGCGGTGCAGATTGCCGAGGAGTTGCTGAAGTAGCTTCCGGTTGGGTGCGGTGCGGGGAGCGGGGGAGGCGGGCGAGCGCCTGGCGCGTTGGGGGCAGGGGCGTTCAGGCGTCCCCGCGCTGGAGCGTGATCAGGCAGCGTGCTCCGAAGGTTCCGGGCCAGCGGGAGAGCCAACGGTCGCAGCGCTGGAGGAATCCGAGGGCGCCGGCCGGATACAGTGCGGGCTTGCTGAATCCCCCGGAGAACAGATAAGCGAATGCGGCAAATGCCTCGGCGTGGCGGATGCGCCATCCGGGCGGCCAGGGCGGCGTTTCACCCCGGAAAAACAGCCGTGTCGCATTCCCTTGCGCGGCGTAATAGGTCTTCGGTGCCGGCGGTGTCGCGGCGCGGTCGATGGCCGCCCGGATGGCCACGGGTTCGTGGTGGAGCAACCCATACACCGGGTAGCTGGCGTAGCTGATGAACGGCTCGAACAGGATCACCCGTCCGCGCGGCCCGAGCACCCGTCGCGCTTCCTGAAGAAATAGCGCCGGTTTTTGCAGGTGATGGAAGACGTCGAAGAGGATGAGGTGTGAGAGGCAGCCGTCGCGGAAGGGCAGTTCGTAGCCGTCGCACGTGAGATCGAGCCAGGGATTGGGGAACAGGTCGGTGGCGATGGCGTGCGGCAGGCGCGACTTGAGGTTGCCGACGCCGGAGCCGATTTCCACGAGGCGCCCGGGTATGGCGGGGTCGATTTGGGCGATGATGCGGGAGTAAAATCCTGCGTAAACCTCGCGCAGCAGAGGCTTCGACTCCCAGGCGCGCAGGTTGGCGGCGATCTCGGTCTGGTGCTGCGTGAGCGGGGTGCTCATGCAATGAACTTCAGCCGACGCGCGGCGAAAACGACCATCTTGAGGAGCAGCCAGCCGTGGCTCCACCGCTGGATGTTGGTCTCGCCGTAGGTGCGCGCCTGATAACGGATCGGCAGGTCCACGATGTGCAGGTTCA
>CAZUUP010000218.1:0-8914 GCA_964623105.1 uncultured Akkermansia sp. | reverse complement strand
GCATGGCCTTCCGCTGCAACCCCGACGGCACCGCCTTCGAGGTCCTCGGCCACAACTTCCGCAACAACTACGAAGTCAGCGTCGATTCCTTCGGCACGCTCTGGCAGTCCGACAACGACGACGACGGCAATCGCTCCGTCCGCATCAACTTCGTCATGGAATTCGGCAACTACGGCTACGCTGAAGAACTTACCGGCGCGCGCTGGGACAACGCGTGGAGGGCCGCCAACGCCAAGACCAAAATCTCCGACGACTACAAACCCATCTATCACTGGCACCAGAAGGATCCCGGCGTTGTCCCGAATCTCCTCGTCACCGGCCAGGGTTCCCCCACCGGCATCTGCGTCTATGAAGGCGATCTCCTCCCCGAAGCCTTCCGCAACCAGGTCATCCACTGCGACGCCGGCCCGAACGTCGTCCGCGCCTATCCCACCAAGCGCTCCGGCGCCGGCTACACCGCCAGCATCGAGCCGGTTCTCACCGGTGCGCGGGACAAATGGTTCCGTCCGTCCGACGTCTGCGTCGCGCCCGACGGTTCCCTCATCGTCGCCGACTGGTACGACCCCGGCGTCGGCGGCCACGCGATGGGCGACATTGATCGCGGCCGCATCTTCCGCGTCACCGTTCCCGGCACGGAAAGCTACAAGGCGCCGAAAGCCGACTTCTCCACGCCCGCCGCCGCCGCCGCCGCGTTGAAAAGCCCGAACCTCACCGTCCGTTACCTCGCCTACACCGCCCTCCGCGGCTTCGGCGCGGGAGCCGAGGCGGAACTCGTCAAGCTCTACACCTCCGGCGCTCCGCATCATCGCGCCCGCGCCCTCTGGCTCCTCGCGCAACTCGACGGCAAAGGCGCGGCCCATGTTGCCACCGCGCTCAAGGACCAGAACGAAGACCTCCGCATCGCCGGCCTCCGCGCTGCGCGCCGCTACAACCTCGATCCTCTGGGCGCAATCACGCAACTCGTGAAAGACCCGTCCGCCGCCGTCCGCCGCGAATGCGCCATCGCCCTCCACCACAGCAAGGCCCCCGAAGCCCCGAAGCTCTGGGCCACCCTCGCCCAGCAGCACGACGGCAAGGACCGCTGGTACCTCGAAGCCTTGGGCATCGGCGCCGATCGCCAGGACGACGCGTTTTTCGGCGCGTGGCTCTCCCTCGTTGGTAACAACTGGAACACCCCCGCCGGCCGCGACATCATCTGGCGCGCGCGTTCCACCAAGACCCCCGCGCTCATCGCCAAAATCGCCACCGACAAGAACGTCACGCCCGAAGATCGCGAACGCTTCCTCCGCGCCCTGGACTTCGTGCCCAAGTGCAAGGAAAAGGACGACGCCCTCGCCGCCATCGCCCTCGGCGGCCTCTGAGCGGACGCTGAGTTAATCCCCGCTTCACCACTGGCCGGCGGCAACCCCGCCGGCCAGTTCTCTTTGCGGGAATGCACCGCGGGACGCCCAAGTCCGCGCTCCCGCTAGTGTACCTTTGCGGGGCGGGGCACACACAAACAACTTCCGCCCCGATCCAACCCGAGCCGATAGGGCGCGGTGCCCGAGCCGCGCCGCCGCGCTGCAATCGTCCGGCTCCCGTCGCCAACCGCACTCCCCACGCATTCCCACCCGCCCCGCAGCTTCCCTTCACACTTCGGGATGAATCATTACCCCTCCCATCCGTCGATTAGCCCGCATGAAACTGTTCCAACCTTCGACCGCCGCCCTGCTCGTTCTGGCCGCCTGCTCGCTCGCTGCCACCAACCCGCTCCACGCCCAACAGCCTCCCGCCCATACCGGACCGCAGACCGACGGCCTTTTCCGCAAGGTCATCGTCGCCGCCGATGACGCGGTGGACGGCAAGCTGATGGACACCCTCAAAGACCCGATGGAACTGGCCGTCGCTCCCGATGGCCGCGTCTTCTACGCCCAGCGCGACGGCACCGTGAAGCTCACCAAACCCGGCTCCAAGGAATCCATCGTCATCGCCAAGCTCGCCGTCTTTACCGGCCTCGAGGACGGTCTGCTCGGCATCACGCTCGACCCCAAGTTCAGCGAGAACAACTGGATCTACCTTAACCGCTCCCTCCCCGAGACCTTCGAGGATGAGAACAAGGAGAAGGCCGGCAAAATTCGCGTCGCCCGCTTCACCCTCACCGGCGACAAACTCGACCTCGCCTCCGAGAAGGTCATCATCGAAATGCAGACCCAGCGCGTGACCTGCTGCCACGTCGGCGGTTCGCTGGCGTTCGACAAGGACGGCCACCTGTACGTCTCCATCGGCGACAACACCAACCCCTTCGATTCCGACGGCTTCGCGCCCACCGACGAACGCCCCGGCCGCCGTCCGTGGGACGCCCAGCGCAGCTCCGCCAACGCCAACTCTCTCGTCGGCAAAATCCTCCGCGTCACCCCCAAACCCGACGGCGGCTACGACATCCCCAAGGGCAACCTCTTCCCTCCCGGCACCCCCGGCACCCGCCCCGAAATCTACGTCATGGGCAATCGCAATCCCTTCCGCATCTCCCTCGATCCCAAGACCGGCTATCTGTACTGGGGCGAAGTCGGCCCCGACGCCGGCGGCCCCAGCGAGAAACGCGGCCCCGCCGGCAACGACGAAATCAACCAGGCCCGCAAGCCCGGCTTCTTCGGCTGGCCCCTCTTCGTCGGCGACAACAAGCCCTACGCCAAGATTGATTTCGTCGAGCGCCAAAACTACGTCTCCGCGAAGAAGGCCTACGACGATTCCGTAAAGGCCGCCGCCGCCAAGAAACTTCCCAAGCCGGCCCCGTTCACCCAGACCTTCCCCAAGGGCGACGTCGCGTTCCACAACGCCGAAAAACCCGTCAACAACTCGCCCAACAACACCGGCATCAAGGAACTGCCCCCCGCCCAGGCCGCCTTCATCCCCTACACCCACGGGCTTTCCGCCCGTTTCCCCGTCGTCAACGCCGGCGGCGGACGCACTGCCATGGCCGGCCCCGTTTACTACTTCGACAAGAACAACAAGTCCGCCACCAAGCTCCCGGCCGAATACGACCACACGCTCTTCATCTACGAATGGTCCCGCAACTGGATCATCGCCGTTCACCTCGATGAAAACAACAACATCGCCAAGAACGCCGACGGCTCGTGGAAGATGGAGCGTTTCTGCCCCAAGATGACCTTCAAACGCCCGATGGACCTCGAACTCGGCGCCGATGGCTGCCTCTACCTCATCGAATGGGGTTCCGCCTGGGGCAACAACCTCGACACCCAGATCGTCCGCATCGAGTACACCGGCGGCACCGCCACCGCAGGCAAATAAGCCGCGCGCACCCCGGGTGAAGACCAACCTCGCTTTGGAGTGCGGGGACTTGTCACCGCTTTCTCAAGGCGACTTGTCGCCGTCATCCGACGAGAAGCGCCGGCCAGCAAGGGGTTTTCACCCGTGGCGCCAGCTTTGGCGTGCCGCCCCTGCGCGCCCGCGTTACCCCAATACCCAAAGACGTTTACAAGCCATGAGCCTCCCGCCCGTGCCGCGTGATCGTCCCGCAAGTTTTCCCGCTTTGCCGTTTGCCGATTCCACGGCGTCTGGTAAGTAACTGCTCACATTCAAACCTATGAACTCCCCCGCCCTCACCCCCCGTCTCCTCGCCACCGCGTTCCTCTTCGCCGCGACCACCCCGCAGCTTCCCGCCGCCGAAGGTTTTGCCTTCAAGGATGAACCCGGCCGCCACCTCGACGTCCTCGCCAACGGCAAGCCCATCGCGCGCTACATGTACGCCTACGACAAAAGCTCCCCCGCGAAGCTCCTGGAAACCTACAAGCCCTATCTCCACGTCTTCGACGGCACCGGTTCTGGCCCCATCACCAAAGGTGCCGGCGGCAGCTTCACCCATCACCGCGGCATCTACATCGGCTGGAGCAAAATTACCTTCAACGGCAAGAGCTACGACCGCTGGCACATGAAAGGCGGTGAGCAGGTTCACCAAAACTTCACCGCGCAAAAGGCCGACGCCACCCAGGCCGCCTTCACCTCCGTCGTCCACTGGAACGACGAAGCCGGCAAGGAGTTCATCGTCGAGGAACGCACCTTCACCTTCCTCCCCGCCCCCGCTCCCGGCCATGCGCTCATCGATTTCAAATCCAAGCTCACCGCCCCGCGCGGCGACGTGAAGCTCGACGGCGACCCCGAGCACGCCGGAATCCATTTCCGCCCCGCCGATGAAGTGGACAAATCAAAAACCACCTACGTCTTCCCCGCCGAAAATCCCAACGCCCACAAAGACCTCGACTACCCCTGGGTCGGCGAGACCTTCTCCCTGCGCGGCAAACTTCACAGCGTCGTCGAGATGAGCCACCCGTCGAACCCCAAGGGCACCCGCTGGTCCGCCTACCGCGACTACGGCCGCTTCGGTGCCTTCCCCACCGCCACCATCAAGTCCGGCGAGGCGGCCACCTTCAGCTACCGCTTCCTCGTTGCGGACGGCGAAATGTTCGCTCCCGACGTCATCCAAAAAGCCTACAACGCCTACGCCGGCACCACCGCCGCCACCCCGAAAGTCACCGCCCAACCCGCCGAGGGCGCCGGAAAGAAGGCCACGCCCCCGAAGAAATAGTAACTGCCAAAACCCTGCCCCTGACCCGGCGAGCAGCCGCCCCCGGTTCATTCAGCGAATGTTACTTCGAAAACCCCACGGATTTCGAAGCCATTCAAAACCCTGAAAAGCCATGAACCGCCGCCAGATATTACTGCGGGGTTTTTCCCTGCTGCTCGGGATCGGTCTCCTCTTTCGGGTGATCTATGAAGCGCGATTTCCGTCTGGAGGATGGACCCCAACCGGCGAAGCCGGCGCCCGCCTGACCATGACGTGGAACTGGCTGCGGATGCCACTAAACGGCGACCATCTGACGGAAGAAGAGGCGCTGCTAGGTGTCTATCGCGCGGCAAAGGAAGTTACCGGCAGCAGCGACCAAGCCGTGGTGCTCTCCGCCGAGAAGGTGCTCTACCAGAAAGCCTTTCGCGACCGGATCGTGCTGAAATTCCTCATGACCATCGCATACGTCCGGGCCAACTCCTTCTGGCCCTTCGGAGACAGCTATCAAAGGGTGTTGCAGAAGCACGGCTCTGCCTACGAAATCCTCGTGATTCCACCGGACCGGGCCGCCGAGGTGCATGCCTTCGTCTGGCGGATTCCGGAACGCAACATCGCCTGCGGCTTCCCGTTCATGTGGGCCAAGCGCCCGGAACTTTACCAAGGTACCCGCCCGAGCCGGGACGTTCGCGGTTGGCAGGCCCGACTGTCAGACTCGGAATTTACCGCCTACCTCCAGACGTCGACGAACTGGTTCAACGGCAGCCGAAATTTGGTCGAGATCGACCAGTTGCTCGTTCCCACCGGCGACGATGCAACGATTCTGAGCGGGTTGACCATGCTCCGCCGCCATCCGGACCGAGAGGAAGCGTTCAAACGCTTGGCGCATCTCGCCACCTTCCCCAAGCCACAAGTTTCCAGCCGCGCAATCTGGGAACTGGCAGATTTCAAGAGCGAGCGCGCCGTGGAGGCCATTGTCAAAACATCGGAACTCGACTCGGTCAGCCGCAGGGATGTCCTGCTCGCGCTCGGCCAGACCGGACAGTCGGCGGCCGTAAAGCATCTGGAACAATTGCTGCGGGCTCCGGTCCCGCAACAAACATCCAGCGACAGCCACCGCCAGTTCCGCTTGGACATCATTTCCGCCCTCGCAAAAATCCCTGCCCCGGCAGCTCGGTCCCTCCTGTCCGAATTGGCGACCGACAAAGATTCCTTCGTAAGCGCGGCGGCGGAACGAGAATTGGCCAAGCCGCCCGCCCGGTAACTCATCCCGTCCCTTTGCGGCCCGCAGGCTTCCAACCCGCTTCCCGCCAGCGCTGCCAACAGCAAGTCACCCCCCAATTGCTGCGCATGGCAAGCCCCTCTTCCCAAACCACAAAGCTCCTCTTTGCGCCTTTTTGCGTTTTTTGCGGCCATTCCTCCCCGTCTTAACCCCGGTCCAACCGCCCACCCCAGCCCGTGGCAGCCACCGCCCCGCCTCCCCCTTCGTCCCTGAACCAGACCAAGTGACCCCGAATTTCTCGCACTTGCCTGTAATCCCCCCGCCGCTTTGTGCCGATAGACTTGGCAAAGTGTGAACAATTTGCGGTTGCAACCCACCGGTCGCACGACGTGCGTTTCGGCAGGCAAACCCGGTTTCCCGGGCTTCCTCCCGTGCCCGGCACCACCCCGTCGCCCCGGCTGCCCACCGCGGTAAACCGCACTTTTCCGAGATGCCAGCCCAACTTACAGACATCGAGTGCGGACAACTGCAGCAGACCATCGAGATGTTCGAGGTCATCACGCAGTCCCAGCCCCACGACTGCCAGTCCCTCGAAATCCTCCGCGAATCCTACGCCAAGCTCGACCGCGATCAGGACGTCCTCCGCACCTCCAAGCGCATTGCCCAGGCCTACGTCCAGCTCGGCCAGCTCTCCGCCGCCATCCTCGAATACGAGAGCATCCTCCAACGCCACCCCAACGATCCCGACGTCCAGCAGGCCCTCGCCAAGCTCGACACCCAGTCCAACACGATGGCCGAGGCTACCGTCGAAATCTCCACCTTCCGCGCGCCCAAATCCCTCTTCGGCAGCTCCAAGGCCGCGGCCGCCCCCGCCGAAGTCGATGACGGCCGCCAGACCATGCGCAAGCTCTTCATCGAGGGCAAACTGGTCCAGGAAGCCGACTTCAACCGCTGCTGGATCACCCCCGACGCCGCCGACACCGGCCAGGTCCAGGAACCCTTCATCCAGATTCTCGCCGACCGCGGCCTTCATCCCATCGACAAATCCCTCAAGCTCCTCTGCGAGAAAGCCCGCGCCGGCTACCTTCCCGTGGACCGCTGCGACATCGACATCGAATGGGCCCGCAGCTTCCCCCGCAAGGTCTGCCAGCGCTGGTGCATCCTCCCGTTTGACCGCATGAGCAAATCCATCCTCGTCTTCACCGCCAATCCCTTCAACAAACAGGCGACCAAGGAACTCGAGGCCACCCTCAAGGGCAAGGTCGTATGGTACCTCACCCAGCCCCAGGAACTGATCAAGTATCACCGGAAAGTCTTCCGCTGATCCGCCCCTATGCCTCCCATCAAATCACTGGGCGAGCGCGTCGCCGATGCGCTGATCGAGGACGGGCTCCTGCCCAAGACCAAGATCGAGGAACTGCTCGAACTCCAGAAAAAGGAGGGCACCCGCCTCCTCAAGCTCCTTTCCGACAAAGCCCTCGTCAACGACCTCGACCTCGCCGTCGCCACCGGCCGCGTCCTCAACACGCCCCCGATCAACCTGCCCCGCATCGGCATCCCGCCCGAGGTCGCCGGCCTCATCACCAAGGAACTCGCCAAAACCTACTGCGTCCTCCCCGTCTCCCGCCTCGAGAACAAGCTGTTCCTGGCGATGGCCGACCCGCTCAACGTCCTCGCCATCGACGAAGTCCGCCGCATCACCAAGCTCGAGGTCAGCCCCCTCATCGCCCCCGAGAAAGTCATCCTCGACAAGCTCAACAACCTCGATGCCGGCCGCAACGCCAGCATGGAGGAAGTCATCAAGGCCGCCGAGAAACAGGCTGAACTCGAAGCCGAGGCCGAGGGCGCCGAACTCATCGCCGAACAGGATGACAAACTCAGCGCCGACCAACTCGCCGCCGCCGGTGAGGAAGCCCCCGTCGTCAAGCTCGCCAACCTCATCCTCGTCCAAGCCATCAAGGACCGCGCCAGCGACATCCACATCGAGCCGTTCGAGAAAATGGTCCGCCTCCGATACCGCGTCGATGGCGTTCTCATTGATGCCACCCCGCCCCCCAAGAATCTCCAGCTCGCCCTGATCTCCCGCCTCAAGATCATGTGCAGCCTCGACATCGCCGAGCGCCGCCTGCCCCAGGACGGCCGCATGCGCATGAAGGTCGGCAGCAAGGACATCGACCTCCGCGTCTCGTTTCTCCCCACCGTCCACGGCGAAAAAGTCGTCCTCCGCGTCCTCGACAAGTCCAACCTCACCGCCAGCCTCGACAAGCTCGGCATGGACCAGCACACCTTCCGCCGCTTCAAGGAAGCCGTCGATGCCCCCCACGGACTCATCCTCGTCACCGGCCCCACCGGCTCCGGCAAGACCACCACGCTCTACTCCGCCCTCAACGAACTCAACAACCCCGACTACAACATCATCACCGTCGAGGACCCCGTCGAATTCCAGATCCCCGGCATCAACCAGGTCCCCGTCAAAAAGGAAATCGGCCTCACCTTCGCCGCCGCCCTGCGCTCCATCCTGCGCCAGGACCCCGACATCTGCATGATCGGCGAAATCCGCGACTCCGAGACCGCCGAGATCGCCGTCGAAGCCGCCCTCACCGGCCACCAGGTCCTGAGCACCATGCACTGCAACGACGCCGCCGGCGCCGTCTCGCGCCTCGACGACATGGGCATCGCGCCGTTCCTCATTTCCTCCTCCCTCCTGCTCACCTGCGCCCAGCGCCTCATGCGCCGCATCTGCCCCGCCTGCAAGGAGGCCGTCACCTACCCCGCCAAAATGTTCGAGGACCTCAACCTCGACCGCAAAACCTTCGACGGCGTGCAACTCTACCGCGGTCGCGGCTGCGACCGTTGCAAAAACACCGGCTACGCCGGCCGGGTGGCCATCATCGAGGTCATGCCCGTTTCCGATGAAATCCGGAAACTCATCATCAAACGCGTCAGCGCCATGGAAATCGCCAAGGTCGCCGAAAGCGAAGGCATGCAAAACCTCCGCGCCGTCGCCCTCAACAAAGTCCGCGAGGGCATCTCCACCCTCGAACAAGCCCTGTTGCTGACCGCCAACAACCACTAGAGCGTTTCCAGCAATGTAATCGCGATCAGAACGCACACCAACCCCTTACCCGGCCTTC
>CAZUUP010000217.1:0-8936 GCA_964623105.1 uncultured Akkermansia sp. | reverse complement strand
CTTCAAACCATCCGAGGGAAATGGCGCGCCGCCTCGGGGCGCGGCGCACGTATCCTGGGGGTCCGGGGGGCGGAGCCCCCCGAATCGACGGCCCCGTTAAGGCCCATCCTCCTCCACCTCCCCCCCCAGCGCCCGCCCCCCCGGAGTAAGCCCCCCGGATCAACGGCACATCCGCATAATCCCGCCCCACCGCCACCCGCACATACCGTTCATCCGCCACCTGGTTGTTCGTCGGATCCAACCCCGCCCAACCCGTGTCCGGCACATACACCTCGCACCACGCGTGCGACGCCTGCGCCCCCGTCAACCTGTCCGCCGGCCCGTTGTAGAGATAACCGCTCACATACCGGGCCGGAATCTTCATCGCCCGGCACATCCCGAGCATCACATGCGCGAAATCCTGGCACACCCCCCGCCGCTCCCGCAGCACCTCGTTCATGTGCGTGTTCACATTCGTCGCCAGCGGCACATAGGCGAAATTCCCGTGGATGAACCGCATCATCGCCACCGCACACCACCACACATCCTGCTGCCCCGCCCCCACATCCACCGCCAGCCGCCACACCTCCGGCGACACCTCCACATACTGGCTCGACTGCAAAAAATCATGGCACCGCTCCTGCCGCACACACTCCGGCAATCGCCCCATCGGCACCGTCGTCGCCTCCAGCGCCAGGCGGTTTCCCGCCGTCGTCACCACCGAGGCCGCCTCCACCGACAACCGCTCATGCGGCTCCACAATCTCGAAAAAATGCACAATGTTCCCGTGGAAATCGAAGTAATGCCCCAGCCGCACCGCCGGCACCACCTTCAACAAAAACGAATGACACTCCTGCCCCCCCGTGGACACCGGCTGCAACCGCGCCTCATTAAAACTGTCCCGCGCCGGCGCGCTGTACGCGTAGCTTGTCCGATGGAAAATCTTTAGCTTCATCATTCATCACCACCGCACCCGCCCGCCCGCCGGTCACAACGGCTCCACATCCACCCCCACCCGCACCGTGTGCGATCCCCCGCCCGTCAGTATTCCCGTCACCGGGCTCACATCGCTGAAATCCCGGCCATACGCCACCGTGATGTGCTCCGTCCCCGGCATCACATCATTCGTCGGATCAAAATCCACCCACCCATGATTCGGGCAAAACACCGAAAACCAGGCATGCGACGCGTCCGCCCCCACCAGTCGCGCCCGCCCCGCCGGCGGGCGTGTCCGCAAGTAACCACTCACATACCGCGCCGGCAACCCGAGCGAACGCAACATCGCCGTGGCAAGATGCGCGAAATCCTGGCAAACACCCCGCCGCGTGCGCCACACCTCCTCCAGCGGCGTCGCCACCGTCGTCGCCACCGGATCAAACCGGAACTCCCGGTGAATCCGCCGGTTCAAATCCAGCACCCCGGCCAGCAACGGCCGGTCCGCCACGAAACTCTCCCCCGCATACTCCGCCAGCTTCGGCTGCGCCCGCACCATCGGCGAATCCGCCACAAACTGATACGCCTCGATCAACTCCGGCGACACCGGATCGCGGAACAGTTCCACCGCCTCCTCCCACGGCATTGACAGCTCCGGCGCCGGCGGCGTCGCCTCGTTCACGATCACATGGCTCGTCGCCACAATCTCCAGCCGCGAATGCAGGCCCTGCACGCTGAAGAAACAGACCCGGTTCCCGAAATAATCCGTCCGCATCTTCCGCACCGTCGGCTCCGGCTCGATCCGCAGATGAAAATCCTTCCGCTCCTGCGTCGCCGTCGGCCGCGGCTTCAACCGCGCCGCATGCTGCGACACCGTCACCGGCTCCGCGTATTCATAAACCGTGCGATGCGTGATCCGGTAGTTCATGATATCGAAGCCCCCGTGCTGCCCGTCCGCGAAATCGCCGAGTGCGCGAAATAGCTCACCGCGATCGCATCCGAAAGATTCGGCAGCTCCCGCGCCAGCATCTGCAACACCCGCGCCACCTCCCCCGCATGCCACCCGCGCTCCATCGCCGCCAGGCTCAGCGGATCCATCAACCGCAGCCGCGTGACACACTCCAGCAGAATCCGCTGCCCCGGGCCCGGCAACGCGCGCCGCCGCTCCAGCGGCAGCTCGTCAAAATGCCGCGCCAGTTGCAACAACTGGAACAGCAACGAACGTGGATTGGTCTCGTCCAGCATCACCAGGTCATACACCGCCGTAATGTGCGGCAGCAGGCTGTACCGCGAACGATACGTCAGCGTGCTGTCCGCCACCTCCAGCACCGCCTCCAGCACGCTCGGATTGTCCGCCTCGCTCGAATGCAGCGCCCGCCCCAGAAACGTGGACAGGTAGATCGCCCGCTCGATCCGGCACCCCATGTCCAGAAACCGCCACCCCTGCGCCCGCGTCATGTTCTCCATCGCCAGCCCGCGAAACGCCGCCAGATCCAGCAACACCTGGTTCAGGATCCCCGCCGCGTCCCCCGCCAGCATCACCAGGCTCGTCGTCGGATGCCCCAGCAGATCGTGCAGCCGCCCGATCACCCGCCACAGATCGTTCGACGTCCGGTCCCGCACCAGCATCGCCAACCGCTGCAACTGCTCCGCATACTGATGCAGGCTCCCCACCCGTGAAGGATCAAAAATCGCCCCCAACAACTCCGCCTCCAGCGCCTCCGGATTGTTCCGGATTTCCGCCCGCCGCGGCTCCAGCGCAATCTGCCCCTGCATCTCCAGCGTCCGCAAAATCGGCTCCAGCACCGGCAGCGTCCCGCCCGTGCTCTCCGGGTTGAACCGCAGCAAACTGCTCCGCAGCAGCCGGGCCGAGGCATCCGCCCGCTCCGCATACCGCCCCAGCCAGAAAAAATTGTCCGCCTGCCGGCTGGGAAGATTGTTCCCCACCCGCTGCAGTTCAATCGCATGACCCGGCGACTGCAACAGCGTCGCGTCCGGCACCGGCCCCTCGCTCAACACCCACGTGTCCTTGCTCGATCCCCCGCGCTGCATCGAGATGATCCGCCCGCTGCCCTCCGGCGCCACCCGCGTCAACCCGCCCGGCATCGCCCGATACCCATCCCCCGTCGCCACCAGATACACCCGCAAACCCACCGGCCGCGCCACCAATCCCCCCGCCCCGTCCCACACCGGTGCCGTCGAATTCTGCACCCGCTCCTGCCCCACAAACAAATGCGGCTGAAACCGCAGCCGCCGCAGCAACTCCTCCCGCTCCTCCGCGCCCAGCTTCTCCCCCGGCTTCATCCCCCCCGTCCGCGGACGAAACGCCGGCTTCACAAACAGCTCGTCCAGATGCTCCTCCACGTAACTCGCCGCCGACCTCTGCCCGCACCACCACGTCGCAATCGACGGCATCAACAGCTCCTCCCCCAGCAAATGCCGGCACAACCCCGGCAGAAACCCCATGAACGCCGCGCTCTGCAACAACGCGCTTCCCGGTGCATTGGCCACCGCCACGCTCCCCGCCCGCATCGCCTCCACCAGCCCCGGTATTCCCAACATCGAGTCATTCCGCAACTCCAGCGGATCGCAAAACTCGTCATCCACCCGCCGCAAAATCACATCCACCGGCTCCAACCCGCTCAGCGTCTTCAAATAAACCCGGTCATCCCGCACCGTCAGATCCTGCCCCTCCACCAGCGTGTAACCCAGATACCGCGCCAGATACGCCTGCTCGAAATACGTCTCGTTGTACGGCCCCGGCGTCAGCAACACCACCCGCGGATTGTCCGTCCGCCGCTGCGCCAGTTGCGCCATCGCCGCCTGCACCTCCCGGAAAAACCCCGCCAACCGGTGGACATGACAATCCCGGAACGGCTCCGGCAAAATCCGCGACGTCACCAACCGGTTCGCCAGCGCGTAGCCCGCGCCCGTCGGTATCTGCGCCCGGTCCGACGTCACCCACCACCTCCCGTCCGGCGACCGCGCGAGGTCCGCCGCGTAAAAATGCAGATACCGCTCCTGCGGCAGCTTCACCCCATGGCACGGCCGCAGGAAATCCGGTTGCGCAAACACCAGCGCCGGCGGCAGCTTCCCGCCCCGGACCAGGTCCTGCGGCCCATAGCAGTCTGCCAGCACCCGGTCGAGCAACGTTGCCCGCTGCACCAGCGCCCGCTCCAACCCCTCCCATTCCGCCGCTGAAATCACAAACGGCAGCGGATCCAGCAGCCACGGCCGCTCCATCCCCCGCGGGTCCCCATAAACATTGTACGTGATTCCCTGCTCATGCACATACCGGCCCGCCGCCTCCCACCGCCGCCGCAACTCCGCCACCCCCAGCGCCTCCAGTTCCCCGATCACCCGCGCATAATGCGGCCGCGCCTGCCCCTGCGCCCCCAGCACCTCGTCAAATACATCCTCCAGCCCGCGATACCCTTCCAGGAGCCGCGCGGGCGCTTTCTGCTTTCGTCTGACAACACTGTCGCTCATTCGTCGCCGCTACCTAACCACGCCCCCGCTCCCGCTGCGAGCTTCGTCCCCGTCCGCTCCGCCGAACCTTAATTCGCCTGCTCATCCGGACCTCAAACCGCCCGCAAATCCAGCGTGAACGGAAACTCCGGATTCACCACCGGCCGCCCCGGCCGCAGCTTCCCCTGCGTGTGCCCCACCCGGAAAAACCGGTTCAACCGCCGGCTCTCCGCCTCATACGAATTTACCGGAAACGTCACATAATTGCGCCCGCCCGGATGCATCACATGATACGAACATCCCCCCAGCGACCGCTCGTTCCACGTGTCCACCACATCAAACACCAGCGGTGTGTGTACCCCGATGGTCGGATGCAAACACGACGGCGGCTGCCACGCCCGATACCGCACCCCGGCCACAAACTCACCCTGCGTCCCCGTCGGGCGCAACGGCACCGCCTGCCCGTTCACCGTCACCACATGGCGCGAATCAATCGCCCCCTGCACCTTCAACTGCATGCGTTCCACCGAGGAATCCACATACCGCACCGTCCCGCCCGCGCCGCCTTCCTCGCCCAGCACGTGCCACGGCTCCAGCGCATGCCGCAATTCCAGCCGCAATCCCCGCGCTTCCAGATCCCCTGCAAACGGAAACCGGAACTCTGCATGCGGCGCAAACCATTCCGCCTGCACCGGATAACCGGACTCCTGCAAATCCCGCACCACATCCTCCAGATCCTGCCAGATGAAATGCGGCAGCATCCAGCGGTCGTGTAGTTGCGTGCCCCAGCGCACCAACGGCTTCTCATACGGCTGGCTCCAGAACCGGCTGATCAACGCCCGCAGCAACAGATGCTGCGCCAGGCTCATCCGCTCATGCGGCGGCATCTCAAACGCCCGCATCTCCAGCAAGCCCAACCGCCCCGCCCCGCCCTCCGGCGAATACAGCTTGTCGATGCTCACCTCCGCCCGGTGCGTGTTCCCCGTCGCGTCAATCAGCAGATTCCGGAACAGCCGGTCCACCAGCCACGGCGGCAGCCACCCGCTCGCCGGCAATTGTTGAAACGCCACCTCCATCTCATAGAGCGAATCATTCCGCGCCTCGTCCAGCCGTGGGCTCTGGCTCGTCGGCCCGATGAACAGCCCGCTGAACAAAAACGACAGCGACGGATGATTCTGCCAGTAACTCACCAGGCTGCGCAGCAAATCCGGGCGCCGCAGCAACGGACTGTCATTCGGCGTCGCCCCGCCCACGATGATGTGGTTGCCACCGCCCGTCCCCGTATGACGCCCGTCCACCATGAACTTCTCCGTGGTCAACCGCGTCCGTCGCGCTTCCTCGTACAATGCCGTCGTCTTCTCCACCAACTCGTCCCAACTCGCTGACGGATGCAGGTTCACCTCGATCACTCCCGGGTCCGGCGTCACCTTCAACACATTCAACCGCGGGTCGTGCGGCGGCGTATAACCCTCCACCAGCACCGGCGTCTGCAACTCCGCCGCCGTGTCCTCCACCGCCGCGATCAGCTCCAGATAATGTTCCAGCGTCTCCACCGGCGGCATGAACACATGCAGCCGGCCCCGCCGCGGCTCCACGCACAACGCCGTCCGCGTCACCCACCCGGCCGATTCCCCCGCTGCCGGCCGCCGCGCCCACTCCGCCTCCCCCGCTCCCCCCAGCGACTGCTCCGTCCACCGCCCCGTCCGCGCCCGCGCCTCCACTTCGCCCTCGGCAGGCCCCGTCCACACGTAACGCTGCCGCAATGCCTCCCGCGCCGGCAGCGGCGGCCGCTCGCCCGTCGGATCGGCCGGGTTCACATACGGATAATCCGCCTCCGAAACCCACGGCAGCGAATCCAGCGGCAGCCGGAAGCCCATCGGCGAATCACCGGGGATCAAATACAACCGCTCGTCCGGCACGAAAAACGGCCCCGACGCCCAACGCTCCGCCCCCTCCACCACCCGCCGCTGGATTGGCAGGGCATACCCCACCACCGCGTCCAATCCCTGCTCGAAAATCCGCGCCAGCCGCGCCCGCTCCTCCTTGTCCTTCAGGTTCGACTTCAGCGGATCCACGTTCACCGGCAGCCGGCGCTCCTTCCACAGATAGTAAAACGCATCCTCATAGCCCGCCATGATCCACCGCCCGTCCACCCCGAGCCTCCCCGCCAGCCCATCCATGAACCGCGCGGCATCCGCCGCCTGCTGCCCGTAGTTCTTTTTCTCGTCCGCAATCAACGCCGGGTTCTGCCACACCGGCTGCCCGTCCTTGCGCCAGTAACAGGCAAACGCCCACCGCGGCAACTGCTCGCCCGGATACCATTTCCCCTGCCCGTAATGCAACAACGCCCCCGGAGCCCACCGCGCCTGCAGCCGCCGCATCAACTCGTCCGCCAGCCGCCGCTTGTTCGGCCCCAGCGCCACCGTGTTCCACTCCGCCCCGTCAAAATCGTCGATCGACACAAATGTCGGCTCGCCCCCCATCGTCAGCCGCACATCGTTCCGCTTCAGGTCCGCGTCGATCTGCTGCCCCAGCGCCTCAATCGCCCGCCATTGCTCGTCCGTGTACGGCTTCGTGACCCGCGGCGATTCGTAAATCCGCGTCACCTTCATCTCGAAACCAAACTCGCACTCGCACTTGTCCACCCCCCCCGTGATCGGCGCCGCGCTCGTCGGATCGGGCGCGCACGCCAGCGGAATGTGCCCCTCCCCCGCCAGCAAACCGCTCGTCGGATCCAGCCCAATCCAGCCCGCCCCCGGCAGATACACCTCGCACCACGCGTGCAGATCCGTGAAATCCTGCGCCGGCCCGCTCGGACCATCCAGCGACTTCACATCCGCCGTCAGTTGGATCAGGTAACCGCTGACAAACCGCGTCGCCAGCCCGCAGTGCCGCAGCACCTGGCACAACAGCCACGCCGAATCCCGGCACGACCCCGTCCCCTTCGCCAGTGTTTCCTCCGGCGACTGCACCCCCGGCTCCATGCGGATGATGTATTTGATCGCCCGGTTGATCCGCTGGTTGACGGCCACGATGAAATCATTGGTCGTCGGACGCTTCGACTCCACCGGCTTCCCGGCCAACTGCCCCACCTCCGGCAGCACCCCGTGCCGGTGCGTGTCCCCACCCTGCTCCCCCGCCCCAACCGGCAGCGGATGCCCGTCGATCAACGCCGCGTGCGGATGCCCGATGTCGTCCCGCTTCACCGCCGCCAGCAAGGCCGCCAGTTTCGGCGTGGCCGCGCACCGGTGCCGGAACGGTTCCAGCTCATGATTCAACGCCGGGTCATACTGGAACGGAAAATACTGCGCCGCGGTCTCCAGGAAATAATCGAACGGATTCAGCACCGCCATCTCCGCGACCAGCTCCACCTCGACCAGAAACTCGCGCGTCGCCTCCGGAAACACCAGCCGCGCCAGGTAATTGGACTGCGGATCCTGTTGCCAGTTGAGAAAGTGCTTCGCCGGCAGCACCCGCAGCGAATAGCTCAAAATCCGCGTCCGGCAATGCGGCGCCGGCCGCAGCCGCACGACCTGCGGCCCCAATGTGACCAGCCGGTCGTAACGGTAATGTGTGCGATGATGCAGAGCTACGTGTATGGCCATGTTTTGTATATGAGGCGGTCGCCTCGGAATTTTTGCTTTGGGTTTGCGACAGCTTCAGCGTCCGCTGCCGCGTCATCTTCCCGTCCCGTCCCCGCCGCCGCAACCGTTTCCGCCTGTTTCCGGAACCGGCCGGCCGCCTCGTCCGCCGGTCATTGCCCCGGCTCTTCACCGCCCGCCCGTTTCCCGTCGTTCACGCAACCGGCTCCCCCCGCCACTGCTGCTGTTGCTGCTCCGGCTGCAATTCCAAAACCTGCGTCGGCTGGAATGTGTACGCGTTGAACATCGCGTCCCCGATCCGGTTGAGCTTCTGCTGCACCACGTCCACGTAATCGTGCAACCCCTGCTCGAACACCTCCCCGATCGTCCCAAACCTGAACTCCCCCAGCAGCCGCCCCGACAACCGCTCCGGATCGTTCAAAAACCGCCCCTCCGCCGCCCCGCTGATTGCCCGCAATGCCTTGTCCAGCTCGGTCACGCAAAACGTCACCGACCGCGGAAAATCATCCGAGAACAACAGGAACTCCGCCACCCGCCGCGGATCCACATCCGCCGAATGCAGCGCCTTGTACGCATCCCACGCGCTGCACGACCGCAGGATCGACGACCACTCCAGCGCCTCCGTCTGGCTCACCGTCTTCGGCGCACCCCGCCGCGGCACCGTCGTGTGCCGCACGTCCAGCATCCGCGTCGTCTTGTCCGCCCGCTCGATGTAGCGCCCCACCTGCATGAACTGCCACCCCTCGTTCCGCACCACCGTCGCGTCCGTCAACCCCTGCAAATGCAACGAACCCGCCTTGATCTCCTCAAAAAAATCATACGGACTCTCGTTCCACACCTCCCGCGCCCGGTCCGACTTCAGGAACAGGTGCAACCGGTTCAACTCCTCCCACATCTCGATCGTGATCTGGTCCCGCACCATCCGCGCGTTCTCCCGCGCCGCCGTCGAGGTTG
>CAZUUP010000216.1:0-8967 GCA_964623105.1 uncultured Akkermansia sp. | reverse complement strand
GCCCATTGCGAAAACTCTCCCAGTAGCCCGGGCGGTTGCGAACATTCCGCTTCCCCTGAAGGAATCTCCCGAGTGGTATCAGCCCTGCCGGTTGGGGCTCCGCACCGCGAGGCACCCCAACCACGCCGCCACGGTCACCGCCACCGCTCCCAACCCCATCTCCCAGAAACTGGGGGAGCTTTCGCCGCGCAACAAGAGCACCGCGACGAGCACGAGCAACACCGCATCTCCAACCATCAACGCCACTTTGGGCGCATTCCCCGCCGGTGTCGCGCGAGCCGTAGGCGTCGCCCGCGTCGTCGCCCCCGCGCTCGTCGATTCGTCCGCCAGACCCGGCAGCAGGTCGGAAGAATCCGACTTTGCACCCCGCAGCAGCGCTCCGACTCCCGGGGTCACCCGCGGCAACGTGTTCCCAGGAGAGCTTGTGGACGGTGCCGGCGCTGGCCGCACGGCTTCCGGTGCGAGCAAGTTGCCGAGCCCCCGGCCAAGGGCGTTTTTCGCCGGACGCAGTGGGGGCGTTTCCATCATGGCTCGGCGAACAGATACTCGAGGTCGCTCTGCGACAGGCTGCGGGCAAAACCCTCTTCGCCCAGTACATCGGCGATAGTCTGCGCCTTGCGCTGCTGCAGATCGTAAATCTTTTCCTCGACCGTCCCCGGCGCGATGAGCCGGTAGGCGTTCACCGTTTGGGTCTGGCCGATGCGATGCGAGCGGTCGATCGCCTGGGCCTCGACCGCAGGATTCCACCACGGATCGTACAACACCACGTAACTCGCATTGGTCAGGTTCAAGCCCGTTCCCGCCGCACGCAGGCTCAGCAGGAAGACGCACGGATTCGTGTCCTCCTGGAACTTCTGCACCACCTCCTGCCGCTCCTTCGTCATGCCGGTGAGCAGATGGATGGGAATCTGGCGCGCCGCGCACTCGGCCTCGAGCAGCTTGAGCATCTGCACAAACTGGCTGAAGACGAGCACCTTGTGGCCCTGGGCCAGCAGCGGCTCGAGCAACTCGAACAGCGTGTCCGTCTTGCCCGACGCGGTGTCGTTGCCGACCAGTTGTGGATGGCAGCAGATCTGGCGGAGCCGCGTGAGCGCCGCCAGCACGTGCATGCGGCTCTTGGCCACGCCCTGCTGCGCCACGGCCTGCTGAATCTGTTCGCGGCTGCGCCGGAGTTCGGCGAGATAAAGCTTCCGCTGATCCTCGCCCAACTCGCAGTCATGCCGTACCTCGATGCGGTCGGGCAGATCCTTGGCCACCTGCCGCTTCAGCCGCCGGATCATCAGCGGACGCAGCTTCGCCGAAAGCCGGCGGCGGGCGATCCGCTGGTTCAACACCGCTTCCTCCCCCGAACCGCGCGGCTCGTACACCTCGATAAACTTCTCCTGCGAGCCGAGGTAGCCCGGCTGGATGAAATCCGCGATGCTCCACAAATCAAGCAGGCGGTTCTCGAGGGGCGTGCCGGTCAGGCACAGGCGCTGGTCCGACTTGAGCTGCTTCACCGACTGGGTGACCTGCGCGCCCGGATTCTTGATGAACTGCGCCTCGTCAAGCACCACCGCGCTGAAGGAGAACTGCTTGAGCGCCTCCAGATCCCGCCGCAACAGCGCGTAATTGGTCACGATGACATCGTGCTGTGGAATCTGCTTGCGGAGGTTGTGCCGGGCGGCGCCGCTTTGCAGCACCAGCACCTTGAGATGCGGCGTAAACCGTTCCGCCTCGCGCCGCCAGTTGTGCAATACCGAGGCCGGACAAATGACCAGCGCCGGCTTGCGCTCGCGGTGGCGCCGCTCCAGCAACCACGTCAGCCACGTCAAGGTCTGCAATGTCTTCCCCAGTCCCATGTCGTCCGCCAGGATGCCGCCGAGCTTTGATTCCGTGAGATGGCAGAGGAACTCGAAGCCCTCCTGCTGATACGGTCGCAGTTCGGCGCGCACTAGTGCCGGGGCCGTCACCGGCGGCACCGCCTTGAAATTCGCCAACCGCTCGCGCAGGGCCACGATTTCCGCGTTGCTCGCAAATTTTCCGAAGCCCGCGTCGCCCAGGTGCGCCACCTGCTCGAGGCTCACCCGCTGCGGGGCGGCCGTCAGGTTGTCCACCCCCAGATCAGCCATGGTCTCGTGCGCATTCGCCACCGCCCGGCTGTCCAGCTCGACCCAGCCCGCATCAGGCAGGTGCACAAACCGCCCAGTCGCGCTTTGCAGGCGCTGCAAGTCCGCCTGACTCAGCTTCAAACCCTCCTGCTCCCACTCGGCGGAAACCGTGAACCAGTCGATACCGCTGCCCCGCACGACGATCTGCGGCCGCAATTGCCGGGGCGCGAGGAACAACCGGTGAAAGGCCGGATTGCCCAGATATTGTGCGCCCGCGGGACGCTTCGGCCACTGTTCCGCCAGCGAACTCAGGAACGTCTCGTTCGCGTCCCCAACCCACACGCCCGGCTCCGACGCAAACCAGTCGAGCCGGCGCAGCCACGCCGTCGCCTCATCCAGCCGCGGATCCTCGAGCACCTGCGGCTGCGCGTCGGCCCGCTGCCGACCGTCCGCCGGCTGCACCAGCCACTCGCGCCCGTTCCACTGCCACACGCTCTGATCCCGCTCGCTGTGCGCCAGCAGCCGCAGCCGCACCGTGGCGTCGCTCATCTCAAACAAAAATTCCGGTGCCGCCGCATGCACCAGGCACAACTCCTCCCAGTGCCGGCCGCTGCCCGCCTGCGCCCGGCGCAGGTGCGTCCGCATCCGCGCGCTCAAGCGTCCCACGGGCACTGCGGGCGAGCGCGACCAGTGATCCAGCAGCGTCTCGGGCGGCGCATTGCGCAACAGGAAAAAATTGTTCGCCACCAGCACCAGCGCCGGCCGCCCCCCGAAGAAACGCACCGCCTCCAGCCCGTGTTCCGTCCCGTCGGGCAGCGCCAGCCGGTGCGTGAAGTGCAGCCCGATGTCCCGCGAATCCAGATGCGGCCGCAGACACGCCACCTCACCGCTGAAACTGGCATGCGTGTGCTGCCCGGACAGTTCAATCCGCGCCTGGTGGCCCCAGCGCGCCAGCCATTGCACCAGTTCCGCCCCGCCCAGCAGGATTTCCTCGCCGTCCACCTTCCGCCCCTCGGTAATCTGCGCCAGCCATTCGATGAATTCCCAGTCCGCCGGCGCGAACAGTTCTTGCTCATGACCCGAGCGCGTCGCCAGCTCGGCAATCTCCGCCACGCCGCGCACCTTCTCGCCCGAACGCGGCCGGAAAAGATGGAACCGCACCGCCAGCACGTGCAGCGTGGACTCCCCCGCGGGCCGCACCTCACCCACCACCCGCAGCGATGCCCGGGGTCCATCCAGATGCTCCGGCGCCGGCGGGAACATCCAGTGTTCCATCACCTCCAGCACCTTCTGCTCCTGTTCCGCCTGCTCCTGCTCGGCAAATCGCTCGAGGTTCGCGTATTCGTTCAATTCCGTCGGCACCGGCCGTCGCGCCCGCAGGAAAACCGCCGCCAGCGCCTCGAGCCGGGCCCGGCCCCGGGCCGCCAGCACCCGCGGCCACCAGTCCTGGGTCGCAAAATCCTTCCGCGACAGGGAGAGCCGCTCAAAATAATCCTCCAGCAGCAGCCACGCGCGCTGGCCGTCCGCGCAATTTGCGAAGGTCTTCAGCATCTCCGCCCGCGCCGCCACCTTTTCCTTCGAGTCGGACAGCTCCCGGCGCAAATCCGCCAGCGCCCCGTAGGTTTGCGAGAGCACCGAGTGATGGGCGTCGTACTTGGTCGTGGCAAAGCGCGCTGCCCTGCCGGTTTTGGTCGAGATTTTGGCCATGTTGCGAAATCAATCCACCGTCTGGCGGCCATCCGGCCGCCTTGCTCAATTGTTCAGATGTCCACCCGGGTTGTGCGTCCCCGCCTGACGGCGGCGACGGCTTGCTCCCTGCGTCACACTTTTCCGATCCATTTCCGGTCGTCCCACACCGCCTTCAGCGAGGTGAGGTTCCGTCCATCAAAAATATTTCCGGCCGCCGCCGCCAGACGCCCGCGCCGGAGGTTGTTCCAGGCGTCGCTGGCGCTGATGGCCACAAATTGTAGCACGCTCGGATCGCGATAACAGTCGATCATGCACCGCGTGCAACCGTCCCGGATCAGCCTGCCCTGGTCGAACTCGTAGATGTTGCACATCGGCGTCTCCCAAAAATGGCAGCGATAAAGGTTCAGGTGCCAGTCCAGATAAAAGTATTTGTGCCCGCCCAGGCACCCAAACTTCTCCTTCTCGCCGCGCAGATGCCGTTGCATCTCGTCCAGCGATTCCGTCGGGTTCACCACCGGGAAGCCGCTGTTGCGCTTCATCCGCTTGATGTTCTCGAACAGGCCGATCAGTTCCTCCCGGTTGTAATTCACCAACCCGCTGTCGCTGAAGCTCAGGTAGCTGCTCTGCAACGACGTCAGGGGATAGCTGAACGTGCAGCTCTTGAATCCCACCGAATCCAGAAACTCCGGCAGCTTCTCGTAGTCCTCGATCAACCGGCTCGCCGTGATGCTCGCCGTCGTCTGGATGCCGACCGACTGGAAGTATTCGTTGGCCCGCTTGATCTTCCGGCAGACGTCCGGCAGGCCGCGGTTCTTCTCGTGCTTGGCCACGTCATGCGCGTCGATCGACATGATCACGCTCGTCAAACCATCGCTGGCCAGCGCCGCCATGTTCTGTTCATTCCACAATCCGCCGTTGGTGCAGATCATCGGGTGGATCCCCCGCTCCGCCGCATAGCGCACCATGGCCCGCAGGTCGCGATGCACCATCGGTTCACCGCCGACAAACAGCAGGTATCCGATGTGATTGCGCACACTGATGTCGATCACGTCGCGCGCCTCCTGCAATGTCACGCTTCGCCGCGCCTTCGGATCGAACTTCGACCGCGCAAACCCGCAGAATCCGCAGTCCGCATTGCAGATGTTCGTGATCGCAAACTGCAGGTAGCCCGGCCCCCCGTGATCGAGCACCTCGCGGAACAACTTGAGGGCACCCTTTTTGGGGCGGACCACCGGCCGGGAAAAATCGACAGCGGGGGTCGCCGCCGTGGCAGCCCCAGATTCATCCGTGTTCAGAGCAACAGTGTTCATTCCAAAATTGCGCAGCATCGGACACGCATCTCCCGCCTTTGTCACCAAAGAAAATAGCCGGCGTCGCAACTGCGGTGGCTTCCGGAGTTGCTGATAAAGGACCGGGGCGAACTGAGGCCGCCTTCGGATGTTGCAGCGGCATGCAAGCCGACGGGCCGCGGCACCGAAGGCGCTGCGTTGGCGGCGCTACCGTCCGGGAATCAGCCCCCCGTGGTCACCCGCCCCCGGTCATCCACGTCGATGTTTTCCGCCGCCGGAACCTCGGGTAGGCCGGGCATGCGGACGATGTCACCGGTGATGGGAACCACGAATCCCGCGCCCGCCGCCAGCTCGAGTTCCCGCACCCGGATGACAAATCCTTCCGGTCGTCCGAGCCGCGTCGGATCATCGGACAGCGAATACTGGGTCTTGGCCATGCACACCGGGAGCTTGCCGAAGCCCAAATCGTTGACCCGCTTCAGGCTCTCCCGCGCCGCCGGCAGCCACTCGACGCCGGCCGCGCCATAGACGCGCCGCGCCACCGTCTCGACCTTGCGTTCAATCTCCCAGTTCCAGTCGTAAAGCGGCTGGTGCGGGCTACCGCCATGCGCCGCCGCACGGGCCACCAACGCCGCGAGTTCCTCCGCGCCGGCACCGCCGGATTTCCAGACATTGGCCACCGCCGCAGAAATGCCCACCCCGGCGCACAACGACACCACCCGCCGCAGTTCCTCGGCCGTGTCCGTCGGGAACTGGTTCACCGCCACCACCGGCTCGCGACCAAAAGCCCGCACGCTTTCGATATGCCGCGCCAGATTGGCAAAGCCCTTTTCCATCGCCGTCTCGTTGGCCTCGCCCAACTGGGCCAGCGGCACCCCTCCGTGATACTTCAACGCCTTCACGGTCGCCACGAGGACCACGGCGCGGGGGGACAGACGGCCATAACCGCACTTGAGATTGAGGAATTTTTCGCCGCCCAGATCGAACCCAAAGCCCGCCTCCGTCACCGCAAAATCCGCGAAACTCAACCCCATGCGCGTCGCCAGGACTGAATTGGTGCCCTGCGCGATGTTCGCAAACGGTCCCCCGTGAAGGATTGCCCCGCTGCCCCCGCGCGTTTGCACCAGGTTCGGACGGATCGCCTCATGCAGCAGCGCCGCCATCGCCCCCGGCGCCTTGAGATCCCGCGCAAAGACCGGGCGCCGGTCGTGCGTCTGGCCGACGTAGATGCCGCCCAGCTTTTCGCGCAGATGGGGCAGGCTGTCCGCCAGGCACAACGCCGCCATCACCTCCGACGCCGCCGTGATGTCAAAGCCCGTCTCGCGCGGAACTCCATTCGAGCGCCCGCCCAGGCCCACAATGATCCGGCGCAGCGCGCGATCATTCATGTCCAGCACGCGCTTCCACGCCACCGTGCGCCCGTCCAGACCGAGCGTGTTTCGGCGGTTTTGCAGATTGTTGTCGATCAACGCCGCCAGCAGGTTGTGCGCCTTTTCGATCGCATTGAAGTCGCCCGTCAGGTGCAGGTTGATCAATTCCCACGGCACGATCTGCGCCTGGCCGGCGCCGCTCGCCCCGCCCTTGATCCCAAACACCGGCCCCAACGAAGGCTGCCGCAGCACCCCGACGGCCCGCCGGCCGATGCGATTGAGCCCGTCCACCAGGCCGATCGAAATGGTGGTCTTGCCCTCGCCCTTGGGTGTCGGCGTCATGGCGGACACCAGCACCAGATTGCCCGCGGCGACCTTGGCGGGATCGATCAGATCCAGCGGCAACTTGGCCGCGTGCCGGCCGTGAAACTCCAGCGCCTCGAGCGGGATGCCGAGCTTGGCCGCGATTTCGGCAATGGGCAGGAGATGGGAACCGTGGGCCGTTTCGGCAGTGTTCTCGGGGAAAATCGGTTTCATACGGGAATCAATTCAGCGGCGCTTGCGACAACGGTCATTTGCGGTGTCGCAAACTAGCTTTCGACCGTTCCAATGCAAGCCGTTCCCCGCGAGCGCGAGGCCGCCACGCGTCGGATAATTCACTGGCCGCAGCGGGCGGTGGCCGGTGCCATCAAGACCCTGACAGGCTCGTTCCGGCGTTCGGCCGCTTTTGACCGGAAAATTTGGCCCGCTTTACACTCCGTGCCCCCGCCCCTATCTTCCGCCCCTTGTGACCGGCTCGAAAAAAACACGCGTGGTGGTGGGTATGAGCGGGGGGGTGGACTCCTCCGCGACGGCCGCCCTGCTGCTCGAACAGGGTTACGACGTCGTCGGCATCACGCTCAAACTCTGGCCCCAGGACTGCGTATCCCGCGCCGAGGACAAATGCTGCGGCCCGCAGGCGGTCATGGATGCCCGGTCGGTCTGCCACAAGCTCGGCATTCCCTATTATCTGATCGACGAGGCGGCGGAATTTCAGAAACAGGTCATCGGCTACTTTGCCGAGGAATACAAAGCCGGGCGCACACCCAATCCCTGTGTGATGTGCAACGAACGGCTGAAGTTCGGCAACCTGATCACACGCGCCCGCCAGTTGGGTGCGGACTTCATCGCCACCGGCCATTTCGCCCGGGTCGAACCCAGTCCCGACGGCACGCGTACGCTGCTCAAGCGCGGCCGCGACCCGCGCAAGGACCAGAGCTATTTCCTCTTTTCCCTGCGGCAGGACCAGCTTGCCCGCGCCATTTTCCCGCTCGGCGAGAAGACCAAGGCGGACACCCGGGACATCGCGCGCGAGTGCCAGCTCAAGACCGCCGACAAGGAGGAGAGCATGGAAATCTGCTTCGTGCCGGACAACGACTACGGTCGTTTCCTCCAGCAGGCCAAACTCGTGGACAAACATCGCGGCGAGATCGTGGACACGCATGGCCGCGTGTTGGGAAATCACGACGGCATCGAGTTTTACACCATCGGCCAGCGCAAGGGGCTCGGTCTCAGTTCCCCGAAACCGCTCTACGTCATCGCGCTCGAGGCGGCGACCAACCGCGTGATTGTGGGTGATGATTCCCAGCTCGACCGCGACGAATTCGTGGTCGAGCGTTGCAACTGGATTCCCTTCGCCGAACCACCGCCCAGCCTCGAGGTCAGCGCCAAGATTCGCTACAATCACCCCGGCACCGCGGCCACCATCACGCCCCTGCGCAACGGAACGGCGCGCGTGAAACTCCACGTGCCCCAGCGCGCCATCACTCCCGGCCAGGCGTGCGTCTTTTATCAGGACGACCTCGTCGTCGGCGGCGGCTGGATCGCGCAGTAGCAGACCGACCCCATGGCGAGCCCCGTCGCTTATTTGCGAATGGCCGCCACGGCAGCTTCTTGAAACGCGCGGCGAATCTCCGATCCGTCGGAATTCGGCAGCTTGGCCCGTTGGATGAGCAGGACAAGAATCATCTCCCGCTGCGGATCGATCCAGCCCTGGGTCGCATACGCGCCGCCGTGCCCATAGGTTCCCGGCGCGAGCATCGCAGTGACGCCCACCGGCTGCCGCACCACCTGCCAGCCCAGCCCCATCCCCATGCCCCCGGTGAACCCCGCTTTCATCTCGCCCGTCTGGTTGCTCGTCATCAGCTTCGCCCCCGCTTCGCTGACATACCGCCGTCCGTTCAGCGCGCCCCCCCCGAGCATCATTTGGTAAAAGCGCCCAAGATCAGCCGCTGTGGAATAAAGGCCGCCGGCCGGGATCACCGTGCGCGCGCGCGATGTCAACGGACCTTTGAGAAAGAAAACCGGCGTTTCGGCCAGGCCCTTGCCGTCAGGCTTTGGCGCATAGGCCTTGGCCACCCTCCGTGCCTGGGCTTCCGTCGGCCAGAACGTCGTATCCTTCATCCCCAGCGGACCGAACAGCCGGCGGTCGAGAAAATCGGCAAACCTCTCGCCGGAAACCACCTCCACAATCCGCCCCAGCGTGTTGAT
>CAZUUP010000215.1:0-8971 GCA_964623105.1 uncultured Akkermansia sp. | reverse complement strand
TCTTTGTCTCCACGCTCTGGGAGTTGTTGGTTGTCTTGGTGGCGGGCGGCTGCGCTACCTACCAACCCCAGCCGCTCGCGCCCGGGAGCAGTGCGGCGGCGTTTGAGGAGCGGCGGTTGGATTCTCCCGCCCTTCACCAGTTCGTGAGGGCGAATCACCAGCCGGCGCTGGCGGGAACAGGTCTGGCGGAATGGACACGCGAGGCGTTGGTTCTGGCGGCGTTGTATGATCATCCTGCCCTCGCCGTGCCGCGCGCCCGCTGGCGGGGGGCGCAGGCGGCCGAAATCACGGCCGGGATGCGGCCCAATCCCACCCTGGCGGTGATCGGGGAATTCGATTTCGTGCGGCCTGGCGGGCTTTCGCCTTGGGCGCCCGGGCTGAGTCTGGATTTTCCCATTGAAACAATGGGCCGGCGGGCGTTGCGGCTGGCGCTTGCCCGGCAGAACACCGAGACGGCGCGGCTCGAATTGCATGAGGCCGCCTGGCGGGTGCGCGCCGAGGTGCGCGACGCGCTGGTGGAAAACCGCTTGCTGCGGCAGCAAACCAATCTGCTGGCCGCGCAACTGGACTTGCAGGAGAAGATTTTGCGGCTGATCGAACGCCGCGTCGCCGCGGGCGGGGTCGCGCCAGCGGAACTGCTCCCCCACCAGCTCGCCGCCCAGCGCACCACCCTTGATTTGCAGGGCGCTCGGGAGCGCGCCGCGGCGGCCGTTCCGCGGCTAGCCGCCGCGCTGGGAGTGACGGCGCAAGAATTGAGCCGAGCCCTTGGAGAGCCGGGCTTCCGCCGGGTTTTCGAGGAAACCTCGGGCGGCGCGGCCCCAAGTCAGTCGGCCTTGGCGGAAGCGCGCGCCCGCGCGGTCCAAGGGCGGCCGGATCTCCGCGTGCTGCTGGCGGCCTACGAATCGGCCGAACTCACGTTGCGGCTCGAAGTCGTCCGGCAATATCCGAATCTCAACCTGGGTTCCGGCTACAAGTGGAATCAGGGCGAAAGCGAATGGTCGTTCACGAGGATCGGTCTGGACCTGCCGGTGATGAATCAAAACCAGGGCCCGATCGCCGAGGCCGAGGCCCGCCGCAGCGAGGCAGCCGCCCGGGTGCAGGCCCGGCAGGCGCAAATCTTTGGCGAAGTGGATGCCGCCCTGGCCGCCCTGACCCAGGCGCACGCGTCGGTCAGCGCCGCCCGGGCGCTGGTGGGTGCCCAACGGCAACAGCAGGAACTGGCGGTTGCGCAAAGGCGGGCGGGTGCGGCCGATGACACCGAGGTGCGGGTCGCCGAATTGCAGGGGATCAACGTCCAACTCCTGCTCGCCGACGCCAGCAATCGGCTGGAACGCGCCGAAGCCTTGCTCGAGGATGCCCTGCGCCAGAGCGTAAGATTTCCAATCGAAACGGCGCCCGCCGCGCCCGCCACGCATGAGAAATAACCCCCGCCGCGCCGCGAGTAATCCCCCGAATCTGGAGACGCGCCGCGGACTCCGCCAACTGCTGCTCGTTCTGGTTCTAACGCTCGTCCCCGTCGTCCTGGCCCGGGGCGCGGACTCCGGCAAAGCGCCGCCGGCCAAGGTGGGACAAATTCAGAACGAAAGCACTCTGAACACGGTGACGCTCACCCCCGAGGCCGCCCGGAGACTGGGCATCCAGCTCGTCGCCATGGAGCGCAAACGGATGCCGGCCGCGCGCCTGCTGGGTGGCACGGTTGTGGCGGTGGCCGGACGGCAGGTCATGCTGACGGCCCCGCTGACCGGCATTCTGCTGGCGCCGACCAACCAGGCGCCGGCCTTGCGGGTCGGCGAAACCGTGCGGGCGGGGCAGTCGCTGTTTGGCCTGTCGCCGCAGCTGGCCCCCGAAGCGCGAGTCACGTTGCACACGCAGCGCGCCGAAGCCGAGGCCGAATTCCAGCGGGTCAAGGCCCAGGTCGAGCCGGCGAAGCTGGCTGCCGCGCGTGCCGAGCAATTGCTCAAGGACAAGGCGGGCAGCGTCCGGGCGGTGGAGGAAACCCGGGGCGCGGTGGAATTCATTGAGGCTTCCCTGCGCGCGGTCGAACTGCGGTTGAAGGCCATCACCACCGCGCTTTCACCGGAAGCTGCAGCTGCGCCGCTCGTGATTCCGGCACCGTTTGCGGGGCAGGTGCGCCAGTTGCTCGCTCAACCGGGCCAGTTGGTGAACACGGGGATGCCGTTGTTGGAACTCTTCGACGGTCGGCGCGTCTGGTTGCGCGTGCCGGTGTACGTGGGCGATGTCCCGGCCCTTGACCCGGTCGCCGAGGCGGGCGCCGGCCATTTGGTGCCAGTGTCGGGGGAAACTCCGCGGCGTGCCCGGCCCATCGGCGGTCCGCAGTCGGCCACCGAGGGCGCGGCGACGGTGGATTGGTATTACGAGATCGACAATGCCGACGGCGCGCTGCAGCCCGGTCAGCGGTTGGGGGTGACGATAGCGCTTCGCGAGCCGGAGGACGCGCTGGTCGTGCCGTGGAACGCCGTCTTGCACGACGTGAACGGCGGGCACTGGGTTTACGAGCAGACGGCAGCGCATGTGTTCGCCCGTCGCCGCGTCGAGGTGCGGCGGGTGGCGGGAACCCTCGCCGTGCTCGCCCGCGGGCCGCAGCCGGGCACGCTGGTGGTCACCGATGGTGCGGTGGAGCTGTTCGGCACGGAGTTTGGCACCGGCAAATAGGCCTCTAAACCCATGCTACGCTGGCTGGTCGAATCTTCCCTGCGCGCGCGCGTGTTGGTGCTCGCGCTTGCGGTGGTGTTGCTGGCCGCGGGTTACCGGCAGGTGCGTCATGCGCCGCTGGATGTCTTCCCGGAGTTCGCCCCGCCGCGTGTGGAGATTCAGACCGAGGCGCCGGGCCTCTCCACCGAGGAGGTCGAGAGCCTCATCACGCTGCCGCTCGAACAGGCGCTCAATGGAACTTCGTGGTTGCAGACGCTTCGTTCGAAATCGGTGCTCGGGTTGTCGTCCGTCGTGCTGCTGTTTGAGGAGCGCACGGACCTGATGCAGGCGCGGCAGATCGTGCAGGAACGCCTGCTCGCCATTGCGCCGAGCCTGCCGGCCGTGGCCCGGGCGCCGCGCATCCTCCCGCCCCTTTCGTCCCTCAGCCGGGCGCTGAAAATCGGCGTCAGCTCGAAGAAGTTGAACCAGATGGAGCTCACCGAGCTGGCGTTGTGGACGGTGCGCCCGCGCCTGATGGCGGTGCCCGGGGTGGCGAACGTGGCCATCTGGGGCCAGCGCGACCGGCAGCTTCAAGTGCTGGTGGACCCGGACCGGCTCAATGCGCACGGGGTCACGCTGGATGCCGTGGTGCGGGCCGCCGGGGATGCCGTGGTGGTTGGGGCGGGCGGCTTCGTGGACACGCCCAACCAGCGCATGGCGGTGCGGCATCTCTCGGCGGTGCAGACGCCGGCCGATCTGGCGCGCACGGTCGTGGCCTTTCGCGGGGGCGCGCCGCTGCGGCTGGGCGACGTGGCGGAAGTGGTCATCGGCTCCCCGCCCATGATCGGCGATGCCATCATCAACGACGGCCCTGGGCTTTTGCTCATCGTCGAGAAGCAGCCGTGGGGCAACACCCTCGACGTGACGCGCGAAGTCGAGAAGGCGCTCGATGCGTTGCGACCGGGGCTGGCGGGGGTGGAGATGGACTCGACCATCTTCCGTCCGGCGACGTTCATCGAGCTGTCCATCAAGAATCTCGCGCACGCGATGCTGCTGGGCTGCGGAATGGTCGTGCTGGTGCTGGGTGCGTTCCTCTTCGACTGGCGCGCGGCGTGCATCAGCCTGACGGCGATCCCGCTTTCGATCATGGCCGCCGGGCTGGCGCTCTATTGGCAGGGCGGCACCCTGAATGTGATGGTGCTCGCGGGCCTGGTCATCGCGGTCGGCGAGGTTGTGGATGACGCCATCATTGACGTGGAGAACATCCGCCGCCGCCTGCAACTCAACCGCGCCGCCGCCACGCCGCTCGCGCCGTTCGAGGTCGTGCTCAACGCTTCGCTCGAAGTCCGCAGCGCGGTGGTCTTCGCCAGCCTCATCGTGGTGCTGGTGTTCCTGCCGGTGTTTTTCCTGCCGGGTTTGGCGGGCGTGTTCTTCCGTCCGCTCGCGCTGGCCTATATCACTGCCATCAGCGCGTCCCTGCTCGTCGCGCTCACGGTCACGCCGGCGCTGTGTCTGCTGCTGCTGCCTGACGAGCATCCCCGGCACGCCGAGTCGCCGCTGGCCGTGTGGCTCAAACGCCTTTACCGCCGGGTGCTGCCGGGCATTGTGACGCGGCCATGGGCGGCGGTGGTGTTTTTGCTCGTCGCCTTCATCGCCACCGGGTTGACGTGGCGGAAGCTCGGCGAAGAATTCCTGCCCAACTTCAAGGAACGCGACTTCCTCATGCACTGGGTCGAGAAGCCCGGCACTTCCCTCGAGGCGATGAACCGCATCACTGTCGCGGTCAGCAAGGAGCTGCGCGCCATCCCCGGGGTGCGGAACCTCGGGTCGCACATCGGGCGGGCGGAGGTGGCGGACGAGGTGGTGGGACCGAATTTCACGGAGCTGTGGATCAGCGTTTCGCCCGACGTGGACTACGACACGACGCACGCGAAGATCGAGGAGGTCGTGAACGGCTATCCCGGTCTCTATCGCGATGTGCAGACCTATCTGAAGGAACGCATCAAGGAAGTGCTGACCGGCGCCAGTGCCAGCGTGGTGGTGCGCATCTACGGGCCGGATCTCGACCGGCTGCGGGCGAAGGCGCAGGAAGTCAGCGCTGCCATCAAGGACGTGCGCGGCGTTACCGCGCTGAAGGTCGAGCCGCAATCGCTGGTGCCGCAGGTGCAGGTCCGGCTGCGGCCGGAGGCGGCGGCGACGCTTGGCCTCACGCCCGGCCAGGTGCGGCAGGCGGCGCTCACGCTGCTCCGGGGGCGCAAGGTGGGGGAGATTTATGAGGCCCAGAAAATTTACGACGTGGCGGTGTGGGGCGTCGAGCGGTTGCGCGGCGACGTGCAGGCGGTGCGCGAGCTGCGGATCGAGGCGCCGGGTGGCGCGCTGGTTCCATTGAAGGATGTGGCCGATGTGGAGATCGTCCCGACGCCGAACGAAATCAAGCGCGAAGGGGCGTCCCGCCGAATCGACGTGACGTGCAATGTATCCGGCCGTGACCTCGGGACGGTGGCACGCGAGGTCGAGGAGCGGGTGATGAGGCTGTCGTTTGAACGCGGGTACCATCCAGAGTTTCTCGGCGAATATGCCGCGCGGCAGGCGGCGCAAAACCGGTTGCTCGCACTCTCCGGCCTCGCGCTCTTCGGCATCCTCGTGCTGCTGCATGCGGATTTTGGCGCATTGCGGCCGACGCTCATCGTGGCGGTGACGTTACCCTTCGCGCTGATTGGCGGGGTGGCGGCGGCTTTCTTCAGCGGTGGCGTGTTGTCGCTCGGCTCGCTGGTGGGCTTCGTCACGGTGTTGGGCATCGCCGCGCGCAACGGCATCATGCTTGTGAGCCATTACCGGCACTTGGAGGAACACGAGGGCGAGGCGTTTGGGCTGCCGTTGATTCTCCGGGGCGCGGAGGAGCGGCTCTCGCCGATCCTGATGACGGCCGCCTGCGCCGGCCTTGCGCTGCTGCCGCTCATCATCGCGGGCAACATCCCCGGCCACGAAATCGAGTATCCGATGGCGTGGGTGATCCTCGGCGGGCTGACGACTTCGACGGTACTGAACCTTTTCCTGCTGCCGGCGTTGTATCTGGCGTTCGCCGGGCGGGGCGGGGCGGCGAAGACGAAGGGGGCGTGATGGGCCGGTGGCGCGGGCAAGTTTGGACTGTCCGGCGGCGGGGACTACGGGCTATAACGGACGAACTTTCACGAAGCCATGCAAGCACCTGACGCCCCCATGCCCCCGGCGCCCGAGGAGTCGGGCCGGCCGCCTGATCCGGTTGACCCGCATGCGCCGATGCCGGTGACGTGGCGGTTGGGCATTGGCGCGGCGGTGGTGGGTCTGGGGCTGGCGGCGTATGCGCTGCGGGGGACGATCGGGCCGCGCGGACAGGCGCTGGCGGGGGTGTTCTGCTTCTTCGGGCTGGTGGCGATGTTTTCGTCCAATCTGCGTGCGGTGAACTGGCGGACGATCGGCTGGGGCGTGGCGTTGCAGGTGATTCTGGCGTTGCTGGTGTTGAAGGTGCCGCTGGTGAACGATGGCTTCAACGCCGCCAAGGTGCTGGTCGTGAGTTTCATCAGTTTCTCGGACAAAGGGGCGGAGTTTGTCTTTGGCAATCTGGCCCGTCCGGGGGATCTGGCGTTAAATCCGGGCAAGGAGTTCCTGTTCATCTTCGCGTTCAAGGCGTTGCCGCCGATTCTGTTCGTGTCGGCGTTTTTCACGGTGTTGTACCATTTCGGGATTTTGCAGTGGTGCGTGCGCATGATGGCGGTGGTGATGGTGCGGCTGATGGGCACGAGCGGGGCGGAGACGTTGTCGGTCTCGGCCAACGTGTTCATGGGGCAGACGGAGGCGCCGTTGATCGTGAAGCCGTATGTGCCGCGGATGACCAACTCGGAGCTGTTCGCGCTGATGGCCAGCGGCATGGCGCACATCTCGGGGGGCATGATGGTGGTGTACATCAATTACGGAGCGGACCCGGTGGCGGTGCTGACGACGTGCATCATGGCGTGTCCGTGCAGCCTGTATTTGTCGAAATTGTTCCTGCCCGAGCTGGGGCGGCCGGAGACGGCGGGTTCGGTGCAGACGCGGGAGGCGAAGTCGGCGTATGTGAACGCGATTGATGCGGCGGCGGCGGGGACCGGGGATGGTTTGAAGCTGGCGTTCAACGTGGCGGCGATGCTGATCGTGTTCATTGCGTTTGTGGCGATGTTTGACGCGGTGCTGGGGCTGGTAGTGAAGGACCTCTCGTTGCAAAAGGTGTTTGGCTGGGTGTTTTCGCCGGCGGCGTTCCTGATGGGAGTCGAGCAGGCGGACATCGAAAAGGTGGGAACCTTGCTGGGGGCCAAGCTGGCGATCAACGAACACTACGCCTATCTGGTGATGAAGGGGTGGAAGGCGACGCCGGATTTCATGACGGCGCGGTCGTATCAATTGACGGCGTTTGCGCTGACGGGGTTTGCGAATTTCGCGTCGGTGGGGATCCAGTTGGGAGGCATCGGGGCGATGGCGCCGGACCGGCGTCCGGACCTGGCGCGGCTGGGCTTGAAGGCGCTGTTTGTGGGCTTCACCGCCACCCTGCTGAACGCAGCCATTGCCGGATTGCTCCTGCCGTGAGCCCGGTGGTGGCGAAAAAAAAATCCTGTTTCCGGTTTTCACGGTTGACAGTTGGCGGTGCGAAACGGCAAATCATTCCAGCCAAACCCCGAGAACTACCATGATACGATTCCATTGTTCCGCTTGCGCGATGAAGTTGATGGTCGAAGACGAGCACGCTGGCACGTCGGTCAGCTGCCCCGGATGTTCGACCAAACTGACGGTGCCCGCGGCGCCGAAGGATGACGGCAAAGGACCGGCCAAGACGACCGCCGGGCGGGCAGGGTGGAAGGAGAGCGATCCGGCCAATGCGAACATCTGGCTGGCACTGGCGATCGGGGTGGGCGTGTTCGCGCTGTTCTACCTGTCCGCGCTGCCGTTCGGGAAAAAGTCGTTCTACTACCAGATTCTCTACGAGCGCAGCTGGGTGAACTTTGTCGAGACGTTCTGCTTCGGCTGGGGCGTTGGTTATCTGGTTTTGAAATTCCTGAAGTTCAAGCACCAGCGCAACGCCTTGGTGCTGGACGTGTTGCCGCAGAATCTCGGCCGGGAGATCAACAAGGACAATGTCCACGTCTTCATCACCCACGTGTATGCCCTGCCGGCCAAGCTGCGGGACAGCATGATGGTCAACCGGCTGCGCAAGGCGCTGGAGTTGTTCGAGACGCGACAGGTGAACGGGGACGTGTCCACCATGATGGCCAACCAGTCGAACATCGACGGGGCGCGGATCGGGGGCAGCTACACGCTGTTGCGGGTGTTTGTGTGGGTGATTCCGATTCTGGGGTTCGTCGGCACGGTGCTCGGTTTGTCGGACGCCATCGGCAATTTCCAGGGGGTCATGGGTTCGGCCAAGGATGTGGACAGCCTGATGTCGTCGCTGGGCAAGGTGACGGGCGGTCTATCGACGGCGTTCGACACGACGTTGCTGGCGCTGATTTACGCCATCGTGCTGAGCCTGCCGATGTCTTCGCTGCAAAAGATCGAGGAGGACAACCTCAACCACATTGACGCGTATTGTAACGAAATCCTGATGCCGCGGCTGAACGACGGCTCGAACACGGCGGGCGGGGACATGGGCGCGCTGGCGGATGTGCTGACGGCGTCGCTGACCCGGGCGCACACGCAGTTCCTGACCGGGCTGGACGGCGCCTCGACGATGATCCGGGCGCAGAGCGAGGGGATGGAAAAACGGGCGGCGGAAAATCAGAAGCTCGTGCAGGACACGTTCACCAAGGCGGTGGAGGTGTTCCAGCAAGGCGCGGCCAAGGCGCTGGGCGATCTGGGCAAGACGGCCGGCGAAAGCATGGAAAGCCTCAGCGGAACCATGAAGAAGGCCGCGGAGCATGTGTCGTCCCTCGAGAAGGTGGCGGCCACCCAACAGGCGCAGATCGATGCCTCGGTGAAGGCGACGCTGGCCAAGTTGCAGGAGGATTCCAGCAAGGTGATCGCCGAGGCGATGCGGGGCGCGGTGTCCGAAACCTCGAAGGCGATCGAGAACACGTTCAAGCCGGCGGTCCACCAGGTGACGCTGCTGAGCGACGCGGTAAAGGCGACGGCCGGACATGTGGCCACGCTCGAGAAGCAGGCCAGCGAACATCAGGCGTCGGTGCAGAAGTCCCTGCAGGAGGCCATCTCGCGCGTGCAGCAGGACGCCTCGAAGTTGCTGGGCGAATCGATCAAAGCCTCGGCCGACCAGTCGGCGAAGGCCATGGAGGAAGGGATGAAACCAGCGGTAACC
>CAZUUP010000214.1:7770-8985 GCA_964623105.1 uncultured Akkermansia sp. | reverse complement strand
GGTCAGTGGCGGAAGGCGTAGAAGGCGACGAAGGCGAGGAGGAGAAGGAGGGCGGTGATCCACCAGAGGGGTTTGATGCCGGCGGGTTTGATTTCGGGGCCGAACTCGCGGCGAACGTATTCATCGTAGTCGAATTGGTCGTCGGGCAGGCCGAGGTCGGCGTGGCTGGTGTCGGGGTCGTCCTTCCAGCCGGTTTGGTGATCGGCGCCGCAGCCGGGACAGGCGCGGGCTTGGGGCGGGACGTCTTCGCCGCAGACCGGGCATTCGGGTGGTGGTGGCGGGCGGTGGTTTTTGGCGGCCATGGGGGCGATTTTGGGTGGCGCGAATGATTTCGGGCTTGTGGGTAAGGCAGGTGGGGGGAATGTTCAAGCGTGGGTTGGCAGGCGCCTGATGATTTCAGGAGGGCGTTGGTTTGGCGGGATCAGCGGGCGGGGGCGATGTGGCAGGCGGGTTGGCGGATTTGGCGGGCAGGCAGGTTGGGTAAACGCGGTACAAAACAGCGGAGCATTGAACATGGCGGAAGCAGCGAATCAGGTGGTCGAGCGGGCGACGTTTGGCGGCGGGTGTTTCTGGTGCGTCGAGGCGGTGTTCGAGCGGTTGGAGGGGGTGCGGTCGGTGGTGAGCGGTTATGCGGGCGGGGCGGGGGATGATCCGACTTACGAGGCGGTTTGCACGGGAACGACGGGGCATGCGGAGGTGGTGCAGATTGAGTTTGATCCGGCGGTGATCGGTTTCGAGCAACTGCTGGCGGTGTTCTGGGAGGCGCATGATCCGACGACTTTGAACCGGCAGGGGGCGGATGTGGGGACGCAGTATCGGTCGGTGATTTTTTACCATGACGAGGCGCAGCGGGTGGCGGCGGAGAAGTCGCGGGCGGCGGCGGGTGGGCAGTTTGAGCGGCCGATTGTGACGGTGATCGAGGCGTTGCCGAAGTTTTTCCCGGCGGAGCGTTATCATCAGGATTATTACCGGCTGAATGCCAACCAGCCTTATTGCCGGGCGGTGATCCGGCCGAAGTTGGAGAAGCTGGCGGTGCGGTTTCGCAAGGGGTGAGTGGGCGGGGGCCGCGGAGGGAATGCGGAGGGGCGTGGAAGCCACGGTGGGAGTGAGGAGGGAATTAGGAGCCACGGAGGGAACACGGATGGAACACGGAGGGGACCTTGCTGCAACCACAGAGGCCGGGAAGGACGACTGACGCGGAGTGGTAGTTTCCCG
>CAZUUP010000214.1:0-7670 GCA_964623105.1 uncultured Akkermansia sp. | reverse complement strand
GAAACCCGATTCTGCAGCGCATCCAGTTCTTGTCGGATGTGCGCTTTGTCGGATGCGTGAAACGGTGTGATTGCAATGCGGAGGGGAGTGGGAGCCACGGATGGAACACGGATGGAACACCGAGGGGAGCGGATGGGACGCGGAGGGGAGCGGATGGGACGCGGAGGGGAGCGGGATTGGCAAGGGGTGAGGTTGGCGAGTGTGGGAGGGGGCGATCTCGGAGCACGGAATTTGCGGATGATCGGGTGGCGGCGCGCTGGGGACAGGCGCGTCCTACCTACCTGGGGGCGGACGGCTTCGGCGCGAGGGCGGTAGTGGAAGCGGCCGGGCGCTTATGGGAGGCGGGTGGGGAGTTGGGCGCCGGTGGTTTTGAGCCAGTTGCTCAGTTGTCCATCGAGCCGGGCGGCGAGTTCGGGCTTTTCGCGGGCGAGGTTGCGTTGCTCGCTAGGGTCGGCGGCGAGGTCGAAGAGTTCGAGGGATTGGTCATCGTAGCGGCGGATGAGTTTGAGGTTGCCGGAACGAATCGCGCCGCCGGGGCGGTTGGAGCGGTGCCACGCGTAGTGCGGATAGTGGAAGTGGAGGGCGTCGCGAGCGAGGCTGCGGCCGGTGAGCAGGGGGCGAAGGCTGACGCCGTCGAGGGGTTCGGCGGTGGGCGGGACTTGGGCGGCATCGAGGACTGTGGCGGTGAGGTCCATGGTGATGACCGGAGTTTCGTTGGTGGAGCCGGTGGATTGCGGGGTTCTTTGGGCGGCGGGCCAGCGCATGATGAGGGGGACGCGGAGGCCGCCTTCGTAGAGGTCGCCTTTGCCGGAGCGGAGGGGATGGTTGCTGGTGGCGCCGTCCCAGCCGCCGTTATCGCTGGTGAAAATGACGAGGGTGTGGTCGGCGATGCGGAGGCGGTCGAGGGCGTCGAGGACGCGGCCGATGGCGCGGTCGGTGGCTTCAATTTGGGCGGCGTAAACGGGATTTTTCAGGCCGGGGCCGGTTTTGCCCTGATACTTGGCGGTCAAATCGGCGGGGGCTTCGAAAGGGAAATGCACGTTGTAGGTCCAGAGGCAGATGAACATGGGCCGCTGCTGGTTGGCCTCGAGGAACGTGATGGTCTCGTCGGCGAGGCGGTCGGTGAGATATTCGCCGGTTTTGCGGGGTTTGATCGAGGGGATGCGGTAGGGATCGAAGTAGGTGGGGGGGCCACCAAAGCCGCAGCCGCCGATGTTGATGTCGAAGCCCTGGTGTTCGGGCCAGAAGGCGGGACCGCTGGCGGCGGGATTTTTGGGGTCGGGATCGCCGGAGAGATGCCATTTGCCGAAGAAGCCGGTGGCGTAACCGGCGGCTTTGAGGCGCTCGGCGACGGTGACGGTTTTGAGGGGCAGGACGTGTTCGGCGGGGGGTGGTTGGATGGGGCGATTTTTGGGCCAGAAGGCGGGGCCGTCTTTGCCGTGCTGGGTGATATGGAGGCGGGCGGGTGCAAGACCGGTGATCAAGGCGCCGCGGGTCGGGGAGCAGACGGGCGCGGCGGCGTAGGCGTGGGTGAAACGGATGCCTTGCCGGGCGAGGGCATCGAGGCGGGGGGTGTTCAGGAGGCTGTTGCCCTGGCAGTGGAGGTCCATCCAGCCAAGGTCGTCGGCCATGATGAGGAGGATGTGCGGGGGCGCGGCGGGAGCGGGATGAGTGGCGGCAAGTGCGAGCGCGGCGGCGAGGAGGAATGCGCGGAAGAGGCGGGCGCGGGAGGCGGCGGGGTGGGGACACCCGCGACCTACCAGGGGTGGAGGCAGCGGGGTGAGTTGGGGGCGCGAGGGGGGCGTCATTTTTTGGCGCCGAGGAGTTCGAGCATCGAGTCGCCCATGGTTTTGCCGATGCGATTGAACCAGATGGCGCTGCCGAGGTAGTGGTAGGGATTGTCGCCGCCGACGAGTTTCCACTTTTCGAAATTCTGGCGCCAGGTAGGGAAGAGTTCTTCGGCGGCCTTGTCCGCTAGGACGTCGGTGCGGAAAGCGCGGACGTTGCCCTTGAATTCGGGCACGTCGTTCATGGACATCTGGGCTTCGCGGATGGTCAGCATGGCGCCGCCGGCGGGTTTGGAACCGTTCTGACCCATGGCGGCGATGACGAACGGAAGCTTGGGCACCTTGAGGTCTTTGCGGACGTCGTTAATGAAGTGCTTCATGTTGGAGGCGTATTCGTTTTCGGCGCCGTATTGGTCGTTCCAGCCTTGGAACCAGACGAAGCCGGCGAGTTCAAGTTTGCGGCCGGCCAGCGGGGGGAACAGTTTGCCGGGGTCGTCGAGGACGGTTTTGACCTCGGTCATCATGTTGCGATAGGAGGAGCCGTAGTCCTTTTTGATGTCGTCCATGGTCGGCAACGGGTCGTTCTTTTTGTTTTTTTCGTTGTTCTTTTTCACGCGGTCCTGGGCCTGGGCGAGTTCCTTGTCGAGGACTTCAGCGGCGGGGAAGGCGGCGGATGGCGAGCGGAAGAGTTTGTAGAGGGAATGCCCGCCCCACGCGGCTTTGATGAGGATGACGGGTTCCTCGAAGTGATTGCCCATGGCGTGGCCGAATTCGAGTTCGGCACCGGTGCGGTCGCGGGAGCCGAAGCCGATGGTGAGGGGGCCGTGGCGGTCGAGAAACTTGATGAACACGTCGTCGCGCACGATCCATTTGTCGTCTTTGCGCAGGTGGGTGAATTGGTCCCTGGTCTTGGGGTCGCTGGCCTGGTGTTCGAGCAGGGCGTTGGGGGCCTTGCCTTCCATGTTGGACTGGCCGGCGAGGATGAACACTTTCACGGGCTTGTCGGCGGCGCGCAGGCTGACGGTGAGGAGGAGGACGGCGAGAAGGGAGAGTGTGCGGGGCATGGTGGGAAGTAATTAGTGATTAGTGATTAGTGATTAGTGATTAGTGATTAGTGATTAGCCGTTACGATGCGATCAACGGGAAAGGAGCGCGGGCTTCAAGCCGGAGAGACGCCTGTCAGCAGCGACGGTTCAGAGCATTCCCGACGGGCAACCAGACTCACCCTTTGAGGAATCAAAAGGGAGGAAGCCCGAGAATTCGCACGCCCCTTGCAGGACGTACGTTTCTGCGGCCTCAAGGCCGCGCTCCGCGGGTCGTTGCTGCATCGTTGCGGATTAGTAATTGGGGTTGAGTAAATAATGATTGGTGGCTGGGGATTGAATGCTGGCTATTGGAATCGGGTGAAGAGTGGAGCGGAGACCGGGGGGGTGTCGAGTGTTTGTTTTGGTGAGGGAAGAATTGGGCGTGATGGGTTTTCGGGCGGGACTTTTGCGGGGGCGGAGTTGCAATGTGGGGGGCGATGATATTTGCGATCTTGCGGACGGCAGGTGGAAATGAGCTGCGGCTGAGCCGGATCGGGTTGGGTTGTGTGACGTTTGGGCGGGAGATCGACGAGGGGGCGGCGTTTGCGATGATGGATGCGGCCCGGGAGCGGGGGATCACGGTGTTTGACACGGCGGCGGCGTATGGAGGCGGGGCGTCCGAGCGGGTGTTGGGTGCGTGGCTGGCGTCGCGGCGACCGGCGGCGGGGGAGGTGGTGGTGGCGACGAAGGTGCTGCCGCCATTCACTGCGGAGCACATCGCGGCGTCGGTGCGGGGGAGTCTGGAGCGGTTGGGACGGAGTTCGGTGGAGATGCTTTATTTGCATCGATGGGATGCGACGGCGGAGACGGCGGAGGCGGTGATGGCGCTGGATGCGCTGGTGCGGGAGGGACGGGTGGGGGCGGTGGGGGTGAGCAATTTCTCGGCAGAGCAACTGGGGAGGTTCTTGCGGTTGCAGGAGGAACTTGGAGCGGGGCGGGCGCGGGTGTTGCAGAACAACAACAATCTGGCGATTCGCGAAGTGGATGCGGAAGTGCGGCGGTTGTGCGCGGGGGCGGGGATGGCGATCGTGACGTTCAGCCCGCTGGGAGCGGGGTTTCTGACGGGGAAGCACCGGGCGGGGGTGGCGGCGGGTTCGCGGTTCGAGCTGATACCGGGGCATCAGGGGTTGTATTTTCAAACGGAGGCGGAGCGGCGGCTGGCGCGCTTGGAGGCGGTGGCGGCGCGGACGGGGCGTTCGCAGGTGGAACTGGCGCTGGCGTGGGCGCTGCATCAGCCGCAGGTGGCGACGGTGTTGGTGGGGGGACGCACGCCGGCGCATCTGGAGCAGGCGTTTGCTGCGCTGGAGTTGGAGGCACCGGAGGTGTTGGCGGAGTTGGAGTAGGGGAGGGAGGGACCGGGGGAGGGACGGAGGGATGGAGAGAGGGGGAGAGATTTCTCCCAACCCAAGTTCGCGCCTTGAATCCCCGAACCATTCTGCGGGAGGAGCGCCGAGCATTGCTCGGCACGATACAGGCGACGCAGCGTCTGGCCGAGCAATGCTCGGCGCTCCGGTTCATGGGGAGGGGGATGGAGATGCTGGTTGGCATCCCGCTGGCAAATCCCCAAGCATGATTGCCTAACCGGCAGGGCTGCGGTACGGATGGGGGAGCCATGAAACGACTTCTTTGGATTGGATTGATGCTGGGGTTTTGCGGTGGCGGAACGGCCGCGGACCTGAAACTGGGTCTCCCGCTCAGGCGCACGGCGTATCAGACCAACGAGCGAATCGATCTCTCCGTCTTGCGCAGCGATGCGAAGCCGCTGGCGGCCGGCAGTCTGGCCCTCCATCTCAAGGGCGCCGATGGCAGCGCGATGTCCTTTGATTTTCCCGTTGCCGGTGCGGAGCTGGCGGGCGGACGGGCGCAGGCGGTCGAGCACCTGAATCTCAACGGGTGGTTGTTGCGGCCGGGGGCGTACACGGTGGCGGTGGAATCCGATGGCGCGAGCGCGGCGACCAACTTCACCGTCTACCTGCATGTCCGGCAGAGCAGCTACCGGCTGATCCATTGGGGCGGTTCGCGCAACAACCAGATGGTCGCCGAGGGCATTGACGGCATGGGTTTCAACCTGGCGTGGGGCGAGACGGGCGAAGAATCCATCGCCAGCGGACAGGACGTGATGGGAACGTGTTTGATGGGAGGCGGGCACCAGCATGACCTGAAACTCGCCAACGACTGGTCGGATCCTAACGTGTACATCGGGGCCATCCAGCGCGGCGTGGACCGGGCGTTCGGCTTCCGGACCATGCCCAACGCCATTGGCGCGCACTTGCACGACGAGCCGGGGCTGACGTGGCTGCCGCACCCGTACTTGAAGGGTGCGGACGGCAAGCCGCTGTTCTCGGCGCATGACATTGCCGTTCAGCGCGCCGCGTATCGGCGGCAGTTTGGCCGGGAGATGCCGTGGTTCGACAAGATGGACACCACCACGCCCGCGGGGCTGGCGCAATGGCGGCAGGTGTGTGAATTCAAGCTCGGGTTCATGGACGCCTTTTGGAAGGCGAGCCGGCACGCCTTCGAGCGGATGAAGCCGGGCTACCTGCCGGTGACGCAGAGCCAGTACGGCTGGACTGCTTATCATGACGGCTACTATTTTAACGTGGTTCGCACCATGCCGGTCGTCAGCGGTCACGGCGGCTACAACGACTACTGGCTGCGCAATTTCAATCCCTCCTTTTACCTGGAAATGTCGCTGCCGCGGCAGCTCGACAAGCCCACCTGGTATCTGCCGGTGTGGTATGAGATGAGCCCGGACGCCTTGCGCGAGGAGGCCAACCTCTCGTTCATCACGGGCATTCAGGGATTGGCGACCGCCGCGCCCGGGCACAACGTCCGGAGCACCTGCGCGCCGGGCATCACTGAGTGCAACCGGCTTTACGCCCGGCTCGGAACCATCTTCGCCGAGCCGGCCCAGACCCGTCAGGACCTGGCGATTCTGTACTCGAAGTCGAACATCGAATTCCAGCACGGCGGCAACTCCCAGCCCGCCGCCCTGGGCATGGCTTATATGGCGACGCGTCTGACGCAGTATCCGATCAGCGCCGTGCTCGATGAGGACATTCTCGATGGGACGCTGGCCGCCGCGCACAAGGCCGTCCTGCTGACCGGACTCCGGTACCTCGACCCCCGCGTCATCGCCGGGTTGGAGGCATTCGCCAGGGCGGGCGGGGTGGTCCTGGTCACCGCCGACTGCAAAGTGCAAATCGCCGGCGCCACCCGGCTGAACGTGATGCCGGAGGCGCTGGCGTCGCAGGCACAGGAGGCGCTGAAGAAAATTCCCGCCGCAGAAGCCGCCCGCGTGAAGGCGGAGACCACGAAGGTCAATTCCTTCCGGGCCGTGATGGAGTATGCTGCGCCGCTGGCCGGGGCGTTGAAAGCCGCGCTGGTCGCCCGGGGCCTCCGCCCGGCGTTTGAAAGCAGCCTCGACACGGTCTGCGCGGGCCGGCAGGTGCGCGGCGAGATCGAATATCTCTTCGCGGTGAACTACACCCCGGAGCCCGGCTACGGGGCCAATGGCTACGGCGTGCCGGTCGCCGCCAGAGCGACGCTCGGTTTTCCGGATGACGGCCGGCCGGTCTATGAAGCCGCGACCGGGGCACCGGTCGAATTCAGGCAGGAGGGCCGGAACCGGGTCGCCTCGCTGAGTTTCGGCCCCGGCCAGATGCTGGCGTTCGTCCGCCCGGCCCGGCCGATTGGCGGCGTCGCGGTGGGCGCGCCGGTGATCAACCGCGATCTGACCCGTGAAAACGAGGCGCCGCTCCGTCTGGAGTTCGCCGCGACGTTGCTCGACAACGAGCACAAGCTGCTGGCCGGTGCCGCGCCGTTGCAAATCACGGTGACCGATCCGCTGGGCGTGGCGCGGTACCGCCTGTATCGCGCCACCGGGGGCGGCATCTGCACGCTGAGCCTGCCGCTGGCGGCCAATGATCCCGCGGGAAACTGGCAGGTCAGCGTCCGCGAACTCATCACGGGCAGGGAAGGTCGGGCGGGGTTTGCCTACCAACCGGCCGCCCAGTGCGGCGCGCTGGCGGGGGCGGAGCGGCGCACGGTGTTTTTCTGGGCGGACAAGGCGAACATCTACAACTTCTTCCGGACCCACCGGCAGATTGGAATCGTGACGGGGACGAGCGATCACGCGAGGGCTGCCGGGGAGCGCCTGGCGCAGATCCTTAAGCCGTACAACGTCACCGCCACGATCCAGCCGCTCGAACAGGCCAGCCAGGCGCGGCCGTTGACCGACGAGGAGGCCAGGACGTGGAGCGGAACCTCGCTGGCGGGCGATCTGGACGCGAAGACCCGCAAGAACGCGGCGGCCGTGGGCTACAACCTGCCGCACCCCACGGTCCTGCTGGGGAGCGCGCAGGACAATCCGCTCCTCAAACGCCTGCTCGACGCGAAGGTGCTGCCTTATGCGCCGACCGATGACTTCCCGGGCCGCGGCCGCGGGATGATCGCGTGGAATGTGATGACCCTGGGGCACGACGTGGAGGTCATCGCCTGTCTGGCGGGTGATGCGGAGGGATTGCAGGAGGCGACCGGCACGTTGTTCGCGCTGGGCGTGGGGTTGGATCCGCTCACCCCGCTGGTCCTGCCGGCCAGCAACCGCGTGACACCGGCGGTCAAGCGGGCGGAGGCGGCGACCCGGTAGGATTGCGAAACGGACACCGGCTGGGTCGGGAAGGGGCCGTACGTCGGGGGATGTTTCGGGGTAGGTGTGGCCGGTGGGAAAAGAAAAACCCCCGGTGGGAACCGGGGTTTTTGAACGGCTGAAATTGGTTGCGGGGGCAGGATTTGAACC
>CAZUUP010000213.1:0-9007 GCA_964623105.1 uncultured Akkermansia sp. | reverse complement strand
AAGTCCCCGTGAATGTCGGCCGTAACTATAACGGTCCTAAGGTAGCGAAATTCCTTGTCGGGTAAGTTCCGACCTGCACGAATCGTGTAACGAGTGAACGACTGTCTCGGAGAGGATCTCGGCGAAACTGTATCTGCGGTGAAGATGCCGCATGCCCGCAGTAGGACGGAAAGACCCTATGCACCTTTACTGTAAGCTCGTATTGGGTTCTGATTGATGATGCTTAGCGTAGGTGGGAGACTTTGAAGCGGGGGTTTCGGTTCCCGTGGAGTCGCAATGTGAAACACCACTCTTTATCAATTAGGATTCTAACCTCGAAACCTGTTAGCCAGGCGGGGGACAGTGCGTGCGGGTCAGTTTGACTGGGGCGGTTTCCTCCCAAAGAGTAACGGAGGAGCGCGAAGGTACTCTCAGCACGGTTTGCAACCGTGCGTCGAGCGTATGGGTATAAGAGTGCTTAACTGTAAGACCTACAAGTCGAGCAGATGCGAAAGCAGGCCCAAATGATCCGATGGTTGAATGTGGAATTGCCATCGCTCAACGGACAAAAGGTACGCTAGGGATAACAGGCTGATCGGGACCAAGAGTTCACATCGACGTCCCGGTTTGGCACCTCGATGTCGGCTCATCGCATCCTGGGGCTGGAGAAGGTCCCAAGGGTTTGGCTGTTCGCCAATTAAAGCGGTACGCGAGCTGGGTTCAGAACGTCGTGAGACAGTTCGGTCCTTATCCACTGTGGGCGCAGGAAACTTGAGGGGTTCATTCCTTAGTACGAGAGGACCGGGAATGACGCACTTCTGGTGTGGCAGTTGTTCCGTCAGGGGCATCGCTGCGTAGCCATGTGCGGAAGAGATAAGCGCTGAAAGCATCTAAGTGCCAAGCTCATCCCAAGATATTGTTTCCCGGACCGCAAGGTCCCTAAAGACCCCAAGTAGACCACTTGGTTGATAGGTTAGGCGTGTAAGTGCCGCGAGGCATTGAGCGGACTAATACTAATAGGTCGTGCGGCTTGATCCTTAAATCATCTAAGGCGAACTGCCTTGCTCTCCTGTGTGTAGTTTTCAGAGAACAATTGTTCTCTAAATTTTTTTGGTGACCATAAAGCTGCGGTCCGACCCGATCCCTTTCCGAACTCGGCAGTCAAACGCAGCATTGCCAATGGTAGTGGTTGTATAGCTTCCGCGAGAGTAGGTTGTCGCCAAATCTTTCCAAAACACGCCGGGACCGCGAGGTCCCGGCGTTTTCATTTAATGGCCCTCGCAACGAGCGGTCCATTGGCTCATCTGACGGCAATGATCGCCATCGCGGCGAGATCTTCGTGGTTTCCGGGTTGGCGTATTGTTTCCTTAAGTCCGCAGTTGAAGTTGATCCTGAGGCGACTCGCTGGAAGGTTTTGGTGGGGTGGTCGGTCGATTGACGCGCCCGATGGCGCGATGACCTGCGCGCCGCCGCCAACTGAGGCGGAGTTGCCGTCAACCACGCCCACAACCCTGCGTAGCAGGCATCGAGCAAATCCCAACAGTCCGGTTTCAATGCCGATTGAAGCCCGGAAATGGCGCGCACCCTTGGGCTGAAAGTCTCGGAAATTCTCGGAACTCGAAGCCGGAACAGTTGCCATTGGGAAACGTTCGCAGAACTCGAGCGAGGAATCCCGTTTCCACCGCCCTAGGGTATAGGTGCGGTTCTAGAGGGCGGTTTTGGGCTCAGGCGAAATAACCACCAGTGCGCCATTCTCAGGCTGCAGGTAGCGGACGACCACCTGCCGGATATGCGCGGAATCAATGGATTCGAAAATAGCGTCTTCGCGCATGGAGTGGTCGTATCCGAGGCCGTGAAGTTCGTCCAGGGCGGCTGTGGTTGCGGTGCCGCCGAGATCTTGGCGGGATATTTTTTTCTGCCCGATGAGCTTGGCCTTGGCGCGGTCAAGCTCAACTTGGGACAAGCCGTCTCGAACCAGGATGGTCAACTCCTCGCGCAATTCCTTCTCAACCAGAGCAACCTTTTCCGGATCGGTGCCGGCGTAGAGGGCAAAGTATCCCGGGGTAAGGCCGGAAAAGTTCTGTGCGCCAACATAATAAGCCAGTCCGAGCTTCTCCCGAATCCTCAAGAACAGGCGTGAGCCGAGATCGCTGCAAGCCTCTTCGAGCAGTTCAAACGCGTAATGATCGGGGTGATCCAGTGTCACGGTGCGAAAGCCAAGCGCGATTACCGCCTGCTTCTTTTCCCGTTGTTGGGTGATTCGTGGTGAGATGCGATCCGGGGCTGCTGCGGTAACCTTGATGCCCGATTTGAAGGCGGAAAGAAAGTCCACCGCCATCCGCCATCCGCCCAACCGCCGGCCAATCTCGTGTTCAATCTGTTTCGTATTGATATCGCCAAAGACCGCGATCACGCAATTGTTGGGGACGGTCAAGCCGGCGTGGAGCGCTCTAATGGTGGCAGGATCGAGCTTTCGCAGACACTCTTCTTCGCCGAGCGGGTCCAGACCATATCCGGACTCACCGAACAAAGATCGTTTCATGGCGCGGAAGGCACACGAAAGCAGGTGATCGTTTTGCGAGCGGACTTGGGATATCTGGATTGCTTGCTCCCGGGCGAACGCCGTGGTCGGGAAGGCGGGATTCAGGATGACATCGGCGACCAGATCCAAACCGAGATCAAGATCCTCTTTGAGCACTTCAGCGGAGACGCCGAAACTGTTGTTGCCGCCGTAGGTGTCGAGCGAACCGCCGACAGATTCAATCGCTTCGGCAATTGCTTCCGCGCTGCGCGTTTTTGTGCCTTTCAGCATCAGCCGGCTCATCAAATGGCTGGCTCCGCTGGTTTCCTTGGTGTCGGCAAAAACTCCGCCTTGGAACGCGACGCGGATCTGGACGAAAGGTAGGCGGTGATCGGGCTTGGCGAGGAGGCGCAACCCGTTGGCGAACTGGTAGCGCTGGACTGGCTGGTCAGTGGTGATCGCAGAAGTCTCGACGCGCTGCTGGAGGGCGGCGTCGGGTAGCAACGCATACAAGGTCCTGTTCTCGGGCGTCAGATAACGCCGGGCAACCTGTTGCAACACCGCGGGCGTGAGCCGGTTCACCGCGGCGACGTATCGTTCCGAAAAGTTCAGATCGTTGGCGGCGATCCAATTGGCGCCCAAGTCCTGGGCCTGCCCTTGCATGGTTTTGCGGGTGCCAAGCGTGCCGGTCAGAAACTGCTTTTGTGCTTTGGCGAGTTCGCCGGCGGGCACCGGTTCATTCCGTAATCTCTCGATTTCTGACAGAAGGGCCGCGCGGGCGTCCGCGAACTTTTCCCACTCACAAACCGCGCTCGCACCAAACAGACCCGGATTGCCCGGGCTGTACGTCCACGCATCGACGGAGGTCACCAGGCTCTGCTTCTCCCGGACTTCCCGGTAGAGCCGCGAGCTGCGGCCGGAACCCGCAAGGCTGGCCAGGACATCCAGTGCCGGGACGTCCTGATGGCGGATATCCGGGATGTGCCAACTGACGTGGAAATGGGCCAATTCGATCGGCGCGTGCTCCACGATCTCACGGGGAGCGGTTTGCTGCGGTTCGGCGGGCAGAAAGGACGGGGGAATGGCGCGGGCCTTCGAACTGGCAAAACTATCGCGAATCTGTGCAATCACTTCATCGGGGGTGATGTCCCCCACGACGACGAAGAACAGATTGTTGGGCGCGTATTTCTCATGGTAATAGCCGCGTATATCCTCGGGTTTGAGTTCGTTGAAGATATCCGGATATCCGATGACCGTCAGACGATAGGAACTTTGCGTGTAAGCGGTTTCGAACAGGCGCCGGCTGGACCGGCGGCCGGGATCGTCCTGGTTCATGTCCATCTCGCGGCGGATGACATCCATCTCCTTCGCCAGTTCTTCGGGGGGAAGCGTAGCATTCTGCATGATGTCGCAGAGGATGTTCACTGCGTCTTGGGCCCCGGTATTGGGCACGTTGATGTGATAAACGGTGCGGTCGCAGGATGTGTAGGCGTTCATGTACCCTCCCGCATCCTGCACTTCCTGATCAATCCGGCCGGCGCCGCGGGTGGTGGTTCCTTTGAAAAGCATGTGCTCGAGCACGTGAGAAAGTCCGGCTCCCAGCCATTTGCCCTCGTGAATGCTGCCGGCCTTGCACCAGGCCTGGACTGCGACGACGGGGGCGGAATGATCCTCCCGGACAATGATCGTCAGGCCGTTTTCCAATGTGGCCAGCCGAACGCCCGGTGGATGGGACGGGATTTCCGCTTCCGCGTTGAGGTGGCCGGGGGCTGGCAGTTCAGGTTTCATAAGTGTTCGGCAAGTGGCTCGAGATAGACCGGGGGGAGCAAACCTGGGGATTCAGCCGGCGTTTATCCGCCGTTCCCGCTCGGCACGGCTCCTGACGGTGGAAATCGCCCGGTTGACCGTCATTTTTCCCGAGTTGGCGTCTCGCATCCGCGGACGTTCGTGGCACGGGGCAGAAAAGGCAATCGGAACGCCGTCAAAAAATCGTAACCCGGCTGAAAATCCGCCCGGCTGTCGTGCTCGGTTTTGGCCAGCAAACCGGCGTCGATCATGTTGAAAACGATTTCACCAATGTCGGCGCAGCTGCGAACGCCCCATTCTTCGAGGACCGACAGTGTCATGGGGCCGAATTGTTCGAGGGCATGGTTCCGAACGCCCTCGAGCAGTTCCTGACCGCTGACGTGCCTCGTCGCGTGACCTGGATGCTTGCGGGTCGCCAGCTTCTGGGCGACGTCCAGGGCCTCCCGCAGGAAGAAGTAGCTGTCGCGGTGAAAACGCGCATCGCGTTTCAGGATGCGCTCCACTCCGTCTTCGAAATTGGGTGCGTTCATGGTTTGAATCTGACCTTGCCTGCCTCAATGGCGGGCGGCGGATTGGCGGTGCGATAGACCTTCACCACCCAGCCCACCGCAAGCAGAAACAGGATGGTGCTCAGGACCAATTGCTCCTGACGGGTGAGCCGGTTCATCGGACGATGCGTCGGGCGGAATCAGGTGGCGACGATGTTCACGAGCTTGCCCCGCACGACGATCACCTTCTTGATGATCTTGCCGGCGATGAAGGCCTGCACCTTTTCGTCCGCGAGTGCGGCCGCTTCGATCTGGCCGGGATCGGACGCCGTGGGCACCACGACCACCCCGCGGAGTTTGCCATTCACCTGCACGGGGATCTCGATTGTCGCCTCGACCAGCAGCGCCGGATCAAACTTTGGCCACGGCTCATAGGCGAGCGTGCGCAGGTCCTTGCATGTCGCGGCGTCGATCATTTGGGCGAGCTCCTCAGCGAGGTGTGGTGCAAACGGCTGCAGCAAGACGAGGAACTCCCGCAGCACACGCCGGGGCCGGGTTTCCCATGTCATCGCCTCGTTGGTGAAGACCATGAGCGCGGAAATTGCGGTATTGAATCCCAGATGCTCCAAATCTTCCGTCACCTTCTTGATGCACGCGTGCAGCGCCTTGAGTTGGGCGGCCGTCGGCTCAATGTCTTGGATGGCCCGGTGCGGCTGAATCTGTTGGAGCAGTTCAGCGCCGCGCGCCGGTTCGGCGGCCAGGTTTTGCTCAAAGGCGGTCTCGCTTTCCTCGTCCACGAACAGCCGCCAGACCCGACCGAGGAAGCGATACACGCCTTCCACCCCCTTGGTGTTCCACGGCTTCACCATCTCCAGCGGCCCCATGAACATCTCGTAGAGCCGGAAGGCGTCCGCTCCGTACTCGCGGAGAATGTCGTCCGGGTTGACGACGTTGCCCCGGGATTTCGACATCTTCTGCCCATCCTCACCGAGAATCAGACCCTGGTTGACGAGTTTGTAAAACGGCTCGGGCGTGGAAACGTGCCCGAGATCAAAGAGGATCTTGTGCCAGAACCGGGCGTAGAGAAGGTGCAACACGGCGTGTTCGGTGCCGCCAACATAAAGATCAACCCCCGGCGTCGCCCCGGCAGAATGCATCCAGTACTGCTCGGCTGCGGAGCCGACAAACTTCCCTCCGTTCCGGGCATCCAGGTAGCGCAGGTAATACCAGCAACTGCCGGCCCATTGCGGCATGGTGTTCGTCTCGCGTACGGCTCCGTCGGGAAGGTTTAGCCAGTCCCTGGCGCGGGCCAGCGGCGGCTGGCCATCCACCGTGGGTTTGTAGTCGTCCAAGGCCGGCGGCAGCAATGGCAGCGCGGTCTCCGGCAACGCCTCGTGATACAGATTCCCGTTGGCGTCACGTCGCCACACGATCGGGAACGGCTCGCCCCAATACCGCTGGCGGCTGAAGAGCCAGTCGCGCAACTTGAAATTGACGGTTTTCCGGCCAAGTCCCTGGCTTGCGAGCCATGCGGTAATTTTCCTCTTGGCCTCGGCGGTCGGAAGTCCGTTGAGAAATTCCGAGTTCACCGCTACTCCGTCATCGAGAAAGCCGATGGAATCCTTTCCCTCCGGTGCCTGCACCACCACGCGCACTGGCAAAGCGAACTTCCGGGCAAATTCCAAATCCCGCGCATCGTGTCCCGGCACCGCCATGATCGCGCCGGTGCCATAGCTCGCGAGCACGTAGTCTGCAATCCAGATGGGGATTCTCTCGCCATTGACCGGATTGATGGCAAATGCGCCGGTAAAGACGCCGGTTTTGTCCTTCGCGAGTTCCGTGCGTTCGAGGTCGGATTTGGTGCTCGCGAATTGCTGATACTGTTTCACCGCGTCGCGCTGCGCATCGGTCGTGATTTCTGCGACCAGCTTGTGCTCCGGCGACAGCACCATATAAGTCGCGCCGAACAGTGTGTCCGGCCGCGTGGTGAACACGGTGATTCTGGCTTCTGAATTCTGGATTCTGAACTCCACCTCCGCCCCCTCGCTCCGCCCGATCCAGTTCCGCTGCATCTCCTTCAGCGAATGGCTCCACTCGATGGTCTCGAGATCGTTGAGCAGCCGTTCCGCCAGCGCGGTGATGCGCAGCAACCATTGCCGCATCGGCTTGCGGACTACCGGAAAGCCGCCGACCTCGCTCTTGCCGTCGATGACCTCCTCGTTGGCGAGCACCGTGCCGAGTTCGGGGCACCAGTTCACGGGCGCTTCGCTCACATACGCAAGGCGCTTCGAGTCGCGATAGGCGCGGCGCCTTTCCTCCGTGTCGCAGTCGGCGGGGAACTGCAGCGTGCTGATCGGCTCGACGCGGTTCGTCTCCGGGTTGAACCACGAATGGTAAATCTGGAGAAAAATCCACTGCGTCCAGCGAAAGTATTCGGGGTCGGTCGTCGCCAGTTCGCGTGACCAGTCGTAACTGAAGCCCAGCGCCTGAATCTGCCGCTTGAAAGTGGTTATGTTGGCTTCAGTGGTTTTCCGGGGATGCTGGCCGGTCTTTACCGCGTATTGCTCGGCGGGCAAGCCGAAGGAATCCCAGCCCATGGGATGCAGGACGTTGTAGCCCCGGGCGCGCCGGTAGCGGGCGAGAATGTCGGTGGCGGTGTACCCCTCGGGATGTCCGACATGTAATCCTGCGCCGCTCGGATACGGAAACATGTCGAGGATGTAATACTTGGGAATCCGTGCGGCATCCGCTCCAGCATGGCGTTTGGCGAAAGGATGGCCCGCCGGAATTGGTTCGCCCGGATTCCACGCCCGGAAAGTCTGCTGTCCGTCCCAGAACTGCTGCCATTTGGGCTCAATCAGCTGAAACGGATATTGTCTGCGCACACTCGACATAAGCCGGGGAGTTTGGGGAAACACCACCGGCGCGGCAATGCCGGATTTGCTGCGAATCCGCCGCGACCGTTGGGAAATTCATGGCTTCCTGCGGGGAAAAACTGCATCAAAGGCCGCACCAGAACATCGTGAAAACTCTCATCATCGCCACGCGCAACCGGCACAAGGTGGACGAAATCCGCGCCATCCTCGGCGGCTCCTTCCGTTATTTGACCTTGCATGACTTTCCAGCCGCACCGCCGGTGCATGAGGACGCCGCGACCTTCGCCGGCAATGCCGCGCTGAAAGCCGAGGGGCTGGCGCGCTGGATTGCCGCGACTCCCGCAGCACGTGCGAAACTGCCGCTCGAAGGGGTGGTGATGATCCTGGCCGATGATTCGGGACTGGAGGTGGATGCCTTGGGCGGCGCGCCGGGTGTGCATTCCGCGCGTTTCGCCGCCCTGGACACCGGAGCCAGCGGGAATTCATCCGATGCCGCCAACAATGCCAAGTTGCTCGACCTGCTGCAGGATGTTCCCGCCGGGCAGCGCGCCGGGCGGTTTCGGTGTGTGATTGCACTGGCGCCGGTGATGCCGGCCGGGCCGACGCAGTTCTTCGACGGTGCCTGCGAAGGACGGGTGGACTTCGGCCCGCGCGGGCATGGTGGCTTTGGGTATGATCCGTTGTTCGTCCCGCGCGGATTCGAGCAGTCGTTTGCCGAATTGGGCGAGGAGACGAAGAACCGCCTGAGTCACCGGTCGCAGGCGCTGGCGAAAATGCGGAAGTGGTTTGCGGTGTGATCCCGGTGTCCGCGATGGCTCCGCCGCCCTGGGCGGGCCTACGGCGTCCCCATGCGCGTGCTCACGCCAGAATCTCGCGGATCACCTGGCCATGCACGTCGGTGAGGCGGAAGTCGCGGCCGCCGAAGCGGTAGGTGAGGCGCTCGTGATCGAGGCCGAGCAGGTGCAGGAGGGTCGCGTAGAGATCGTAGATTTCGCACTTGTTCTCGACCGCGTAGTAGCCGAGTTCGTCGGTCGCGCCGTACGCGGTGCCGCCTTTGATGCCGCCGCCGGCTAGCCAGAGGCTGAAGCCGAAGGGATTGTGATCGCGCCCGTCGCCGCCCTGCGAGAAGGGCGTGCGGCCGAACTCGCCGCTGAAGAGAATCAGCGTTTCCTCGAACAAGCCGCGCGCTTTCAAATCCTGGATCAGCGCCGCGAGCGGCTGGTCCACCTGCCGCGCCATCGCGCCGTGGCCTTCCCGGATTTTTCCATGTTGATCCCACGGGTTCCCCGCGCCGCCCGCGCCGATGCCCTGGTTTAGGCAGCTCAGCTCGACAAACC
>CAZUUP010000212.1:0-9039 GCA_964623105.1 uncultured Akkermansia sp. | reverse complement strand
GGGGCCGACCTCGACCGGATGTACGGGGTGAATGTGCGCGGGATGTTCAATGTCACGAAGGCGTTCATCGGGGGAATGCTGGAACGGAAGTCGGGCAACATCATCAATCTGGCGTCGATTGGCGGGGTGGTGGCGGTGCGGGATCGGCTGGCCTATTGCACGACGAAGTTTGCGGTGGTGGGGATGACGCGGTGCATCGCGCTGGACCATGCGCGCGAGGGAATTCGCTGCAACTGCATCTGCCCCGGCCGGGTCGAGACGCCTTTTGTCTCGGCGCGGCTGAAGGAGTATCCGGATCCGAAGAAGGCTTACGAAGAGATGGCGTCCACGCAGGCGCTGGGGCGGATGGGGAGGCCGGAGGAGATCGCGGCGGCGGCCCTGTATCTGGCCAGCGACGAGTCGGCGTTCATGACGGGGACGCCGTTCGTCATCGATGGCGGGTTCAGCGTTGGCAAGTGACATCCGCTGCGGACCCGATCATCCAGCGGGGGGCGTTGACGGGGACTCTTGGGCGGGAGCGTGGCCGGGGGAAAATTTCACGATTGCGGAGTTTGGCTGGATTTTATTTTTCCTTCGTAGCAAATTTGCCCCGATGAAATTGATCCTTTCGACACAAAACGTCACTTTGACCCAGGCCATTGAAGACCACATTCTCCAGCGGATTGACAATCTGGAGCATCTGGACCGCAGTGCGATCAACGCGCGGGTGACGCTCAAACATGACTCGACCAAGACGCCCGAGCGGCAGTTCAGCTGCTCGCTGCGCGTGTCCGTGCCCGGACCAGATTTGTTCGCGGAAGATCATGAGAGCGACCTGTATGCGGCGATCGATCTGGTGACCAAGAAGATCGAGCAGCAGATTCGCAAGCGGCACAACAAGTACAAGGCCCGCAATCACACGGAAGCCTCCAAAGGAAAGGTCAAGCGCCAGGAAGCCGACCTCTAATGGTGTCAGCGAGCCGTTTCGCGCTCCGCGCCCGTATCGTCCTGCCGGTCAACCGGCCGCCGATTCACGATGGCGCGGTTTTTATTTCCGGGGACCGCATAACCGCGGTGGGTTCGTGGGCGGAATTGCGTTCCGAGGCGGGGGGCGCGGTGATTGACCTCGGGGAGGTCATCCTGCTGCCGGGCTTGATCAACGCCCATTGCCACCTCGACTACACGGGCATGGGGGGTGCGATTCCGCAGCAACGGTCGTTTGTGGACTGGATCAATTGGATCACCAGTTTCAAGGCGGAGTGGGAGTTCTCGGATTATGCGGCGTCCTGGCTGGGCGGGGCAGCGATGCTTCTGCGCAATGGGGTGACGACCGTCGCGGATGTCGAGGCGGTTCCCGAACTGCTGCCGGAGGTTTGGAATTCGAGTCCCCTCCGCGTCATCTCGTTTTTGGAGATGACCGGGGTCAAGAGCCGGCGGCCGCCAGCCCAGATTCTGGGTGAGGCGCTCGCCAAGGCGGAGACGTTGACCGGATGGCGAAACCGTGTCGCGCTGTCCCCGCACGCGCCTTACTCAACCACTCCCGAGCTGCTGCGCCTGACGGCGGCGGCGGTGCGCGAGCGGGGGATTCCGGCGATGATCCACGTCGGGGAATCGGAGGAGGAATTCGAGATGTTCATGCTGGGCCGGGGCGTGATGCACGACTGGTTGCGGCGCAATGATCGAGACATGGGAGATTGCGGCGGGGTTTCGCCGGTGCAGATGCTGGAGCAGGCGGGATTGCTGGGCGACCGGTTGCTGGCGATTCACGCGAATTACCTCGCGCGGGGCGATGCGGTCCGGCTTGGGCGAAACGGGGTGAACGTGGTCCATTGCCCGCGCAGCCACGCCTTTTTTGGCCATCGGCGTTTTCCTTTGGAAGAACTGGCGATGGCGGGGGTGAACATCAGCCTGGGCACCGACAGCCTCGCCACCCTGTCGCCCCCGGCGGTGCCGAGTTATGCGATGAATTTTATTGTCCAAGAACTGGTGGCGCACAACGTCGCCCGGCATGATCCCGGTCCGCAGCCCCAGCGGCGCCGCAGTCCACGAGGTGCGGAAATTCCCGGCGTGGAGTTGAATTTGTTTGTCGAAATGCGGGAGTTCGCGCGGGCGTATCCGGCGCTGGCGCCGGAGGACATTGTCCGCATGGTGACGGTGAATCCGGCGCGGGCGTTGGGGCGGGCGGGTGAACTGGGGGAGGTGACGCCGGGCGCGGTGGCGGACCTTGCGGTATTGCCGTTCAGCGGCCCGTCCGCAGCGGCATACGAAGCGTGTCTGATGCACGAGGGCGCGGTGGCCGGGGTGATGATTGACGGGCATTGGGTGCGTGAACCGGGGGTGGCATGAGCGGCGTGGTCTCCATTGTGCGCGTGGCGTGGGTGACCGGTGCGGCGGGTGGGTTGGGGCGGGCGCTGGTCGAACAGTTACGAGTGGAGGGTTGGCGCGTGGTGGCGGGGGTGCATCGCGAGCAGCCGTTTACGGAGGAGGAGCATTTGTGGCCGCTGCCCGCGGATGTGACTGATCGAGGGGCGGTACAGGCGGCGGCCGAGAAGATTATTGCGCGCTGGCAGCGTATCGACCTGCTGGTAAACAATGCCGGGGTGACGGCGGATCACCTGAGCTGGCAACTCGGCGAGGCGGACTGGGATCGGGTGATGGACGTTAATCTCAAGGGCGCGTTCCTGTGCTCGCAGGCGGTGTTGCGGCCGATGCTGCGGCAGCGCGAGGGCAGCATAGTGAACCTCGCAAGTTTCAGCGCCCGTTCCGGGCCGGTGGGACAGGCGAATTACGCGGCCTCGAAGGCGGGATTGATCGGCTTGACGCAATCGCTGGCCCGGGAGGTGGGCTCGCGCAATGTGCGGGTGAATGCCGTGCTGCCGGGGGTGCTGCGCACGCCGATGACCGCCAGATTGTCGGAGGAGCGGTTGGCGGAACTGACGGCAGCCAATGCGCTCGGACGCCTAAACTCCCCGGTGGAGGTGGCGCGTTTTGTGACCCTGCTGGCTTCGATGGAGAACGTGTCGGGGCAGGTGTTTCAGTTGGACAGCCGGTGTGCGCGGTGGACGTAGCGGTGTTTTATGCGAAGCCACGGATGAAGCCCCGTTGAAGCAGGGGCAGCGAACGGCGGGTCTTCAGGGGATTGCATGAGCGAATTTGACGATGAATTGACGCGGCGGCTGGCGGCGGTGCGTGAGCGGGGATTGTTCCGCGAATTGCGCAGGGTCGATTCCGCCACCGGGGCGCGAATCACGGTCGCGGGACGGGAGTTGTTGAACTTCGCGTCGAATGATTACCTCGGCCTGGCGGGGCATCCGGCGTTGCAGGCGGCGGCGCTGGACGGCGTTCGAAGATATGGCGCCGGCTCGGGGGCGTCGCGGCTGATCAGCGGTTCGCTCGCACCGCATCATGAACTGGAGGCGGCGCTGGCACGGTTCAAGGGGACGGAGGCAGCACTTTCGTTTTCCTCCGGCTATGCGGCGGCGCTGGGGACGATTTGCGCGCTGGTGGGGCGCGGAGACACGATCGTCATCGACCGGCTGGTGCATGCGTGTGTGGTCGATGCGGCGAAGCTGTGTGGGGCGAAGCTGCAGGTTTTTCCGCACAACGACCTGGTGGAATTGGAGAAGCTGCTGTTGCGCCTGGATCGGCGGCGGGCGGGGGTGGCGGAAGGCGGAGCAGCGAAGGCTCGCACGCTGATCGTCACGGAATCGGTGTTCTCCATGGACGGTGACGCGGCGCCGCTGCGCGAGTTGGTGGAATTGAAGGATCGCTTCGGGGCGTGGTTGATGGTGGACGAGGCCCACGCGACAGGCGTGCTGGGACCTGGTTTGCGCGGGTTGGCGGAGGCGCTGGGGGTGGCGAATCGGATCGAGGTACAGTTGGGAACGCTCGGCAAGGCGCTGGGGGCGGCGGGTGGTTTCATCGCGGGTTCCCGCGTGCTGATTGATTACCTCGTGAACTCGGCGCGCCCGTTCATCTTCTCGACCGCACCAACCCCGGCGGGTGCGGCGGCAGCGCGCGCGGGCGTGGAGTTGTTGGAGAGCGTCGAGGGACAGGCGCGCCGACGGCAGTTGTGCGATCGCGTGGCCCAGGCGAGGGCGGGGCTCGCGAAGCTGGGTTGGAATTGTGAGCGGGCGTGTGCCTCGATCCTGCCGTTGGTTTTAGGCGCAGAGGACGCGACCGTCGCAGCGGCGGCGGCACTGCGGGAGCGGGGGATTTATTTGCCGGCCATCCGCTATCCGACTGTGGCACGCGGCGCGGCGCGGCTGCGGTTGAGCGTCACGGCGGCGCATACCGTGGCGGAGATCGAGGAGTTGCTGCGTGCGCTAGCGGACGCCGGGATAATGCCGTCGAGTAGCGAGCGGCATTGCTAACGGGTCGAGGATTCGCGCAGTTCGAGGGTCATGGCGGCGTGGAAGGATTGCGCGGGGGCGAGGAGGGTGACTTCGCCGGGAACGGCGCGGGTGAAGGAGTTGGGGAGGGCGGTCCAGGGTTCGAGGCAATAGAAGGGCGACTCGGTGTTGCGGGACCAGAGAGCGCAGTAGCGGTGTTGGGGCGCGGCTTCCCAGTTGAGCACGATTTCGAGGGCGCTCGCGGGGTCCACTAGGGTCAGTTCGCGGTGGGCGAGGTCGCCGAGGAAGAGGGTGCCGGAGACGTCGGTGGCGACGCTGAGGTGTTGGGCGGGTTGCGGGGTGGCGGTGAAGTTCAGGAAGTGTGCGTCCGGGGTGAGGCGGTGGCAGGCGGGGATTTTGACGTAGCATTGGGCGCGCTGGCTGGCCGGGGTCAGGGGGATTTGAAAGTAGGGATGGATACCGGTGCTGAAGGGCATGGTTTGGGAGCCACGGTTCTCGACGGTTTGTTCGTAATGAAGGCGGCCGGCTTCGAGACGGTAGGTGACCCGGTGGCTGAAGGCGAAGGGATAGGCGGCGCGGGTGGCTTCGGTGTCGGTGAGTTCCAACGTCAGGGCGGAGGTGGTGTGGTCGATGACTTGCCACGGGGTGCGGCGGGCGAAGCCGTGCTGGGGCAGGAGATAGTCTCGGCCCTGCCAATGGTAGTGGTGCTCTTTGCCCGGCAGGTGATTGAAACTCACCATCGGGAACAGCAGGGGGTTGCCGGCCCACATTTCCTTGGGATAGCGATCGACGACGGCCTGGTCGAAATGGAGGGCTTCGACAAGGCCGTGCTGGCGCGTCGGGCGGGCGTAGCGCAGGAGCCAGCCGCCGAGTTCGGGAGCGATGGTGGCGAGGGCGCCGGTGGGGTCGGTGATTTGAAGAAGCATGGGAGGGGGAAAGTGATTAGTGATTAGTGATTAGTGATTAGTGATTAGTGATTAGTGATTAGAGAGGAAAGCGACGGGTTAGAGATGGAGTCAGGAGTCAGGAGTCTGGGGGGGACTAGTCTTTGAGAATGTTTGTGCAGTCTGCACCGGGGCCCTCCGGCTCGCTCGCCTCCGTTCGGAACGGGGGAGAGGGGGAGCTCTGCACTATCGGGTCGCTCGGAATGATGAAGCTCCCCTCTCCCCGGCCCTCTCCCCGTTCGTGCCTCACGGGGCGAGGGAGACGGAGGCGTTTCTTGTGACTGCGGTCCAGGTAGGAACTTTCGCAACCATTGATAGGGAGCGGGAAATAGGAGGTAGGAGTCAGGAGCCAGAAGTCAGGAGGCAGGAGTAACAAGTTAGGAATGAGTTACTGGTGATGACTAATTACTAATCACTAATTACTAATTACTTTTCCCCGCTCCCTACTTCCACCGGAACAGGTCGCTCTGGACGAGGGCGTGGACAATCGAGCGCAGGCCGTATTCCTCCTTGGCCGCGCTCTGAACGATGGTGTCGATGGCGGGTTGGTCGAGGCGGGTGGCGGGGGCGCCGGTGGCGTAGGTGACGAGGTGGCGGGTGACGCCGCGGGCGAGTTGCTCGGGCTTGTTGGCGAGGAGCTGGCGGAGGTCGGCGATGCCGGTGAAGGGCTGGCCGTCGGGGGTTTTGCCAGTGGCATCGACGGGGAGGCCGTTGGTCCAGGCGGGGCTGCCTTTGGCGGGTGCGGGGTTGAGGATGCGGTAGTTTTTTCGATAGGTGCCGGTGACATCGAAGCTTTCGAGGGCGAAGCCGTAGGGATCGAATTTGGCGTGGCAGCCGGCGCACGCGCCGAGGCTGCGGTGGAGGTCAAGCTGTTCGCGGAGGGTTTTCGCGCCGCGGGTGTCGGGATCGACGGCGGGAATGTCGGGCGGGGGCGGCGGGATGGGAATGCCGAGGAGGCGTTCGGCGACCCAGACGCCGCGTTTGACGGGCGAGGTGTAGGTGCCGTTGGCGGTGACTTTGAGTATGGCGGGCTGGGTCCAGAGTCCGCCGTAGGGTGAGTCGGGCGGCAGGTTTACCTTTTGCAATTCAAGGCCGGTGAGGGCGGGAAGTCCGTAGTGGCGGGCGAGGGAGGCGTTGGCGAGGGTCCACGGGGCGGCGACGAAATTGCGGACGCTGAGGTTTTCATCAAGGAGGCGGCGGAAGAAGGCGCGGGTTTCGCGGACGCTCGAGTGTTTCAGCAGTTCGTTGCGGGCGTATTCGGGATAGAGCTTGCTGTCGGGCGAGGTGTCGTCGATGGCGCGCAGGCCGAGCCATTGGTCGGTGAAATCTTTGACGAAGCGCGCGGATTTCGGGTCTTTGAGCATGCGCTCGGTTTGTTCGCGCAGGACGGCGGCATCGCGAAGGCGGCCGCTGCGGGCGAGGTCGAGGAGGGTTTCGTCGGGTGTCGAGTTCCAGAGGAAATAGGCGAGGCGCGAGGCGAGGGCGAAGGGCGGGAGTTTGCCGGGTTCCTCGATGAAGCAGAGGAAGTCGGGCGTGGTCATCATTTCGGTGATGCGGTCGCGGAGGGCGGTTTCGACGGGGAGACGTTCGTCGAGGTGGGCGTCCACCTGGGCGACGAGTTGCCTGAGTTCCGGGTCGGCGAGGTCGCGGCGGTAGAGGCGCGCGCCGACGCGTTTGAAGGTGGCTTCGACGGCTTTGAGCAGCGCTTCGCGGCTGAGGGAGCCGGTTTGGGTGGCGGCTTGGAGATCGGCTTTCAGCCAGCGGTCACCGGGCAGGGGAGTTTCGGGACGTTCGGCTTCGACCCACTGAACGGCGAGGCCGGGGCCTTTGCAGTTGCTGGCTTGAAAATTTTTCGGGACCTGGACGCCGAGGCCGAAGGGGATGAGGCGGATGCCGTCGTTGACGGGCGCGAGTTCGTTGAGGTCGTAGGTGCGGAGATAGACTTCGGTTTCGAGGATGGCGGGTTTGCCGGGCGGGGCCTCGAGGACGTCGATCAGTTCGATGGATTGCGGATAAGCGCCGGTGTGTCCGGCCCAGATGCCGAAGGGCAGCGGCTTGTCGGTCTGGTAGGCATAGACGGAGAGGCGCAGGCGATACCAGCCGGGGACGGGGGTTTGCCAGCCGCGCAGGGGGCCGGAGGTGGTGTCGGTGTTGAAGGAGACCATGGTGCCGTCCTTGAGTTCGAGGATGTGGCCTTTGGATTGTTCGCTCTCGCGGGCGACGGCGCGGAAGGTGCGGTCGGGGTCGAAGGGGCGCGAGCTGGGTTTGCTGGCGGCGACGGTGGTGGCGGGGGCCGCGGGCGCGGCGGGAGCGGCGTTGGTTTTCGAGCCGAGCAGGTCGTCGATGGGATCGGCGGTGGGTTTGGGTTTCGGCGCGGGTTTGGTGCGCGGAGTGGGTTTGAGGAGGCGGGCGAGGATGTCGTCGGCCATCTTGAAATAGCCGGCCATGCTTGAGGCGGAGAGGGGCAGCGCGCCGCTGACTTTGTCGTAGCCATCGACGAGGCCGTCGCTGGGAAGGTTGAGGCGGATGGTGGGGCGGACGCCGAAGAGGTCTTCGATGGTGTTGGAGTATTCGGTGCGGGTGAGGCGGCGGAGTTTGGCGCGGCCTACGAGGCGCTGCTGCGCGGCTTGCAGCGCGGCGAAATCGGTGCGGACCCAGGCAAGGATGGTCTGGCGGTCGGCGGGGGAGAGTTGTTTTTCGTCTTTTGGGGGCATCTCGCCGGCTTCGATTTGATCGAGGACGCGGAACCAGAGTTCGCGGTCGGCGGTGAGGCGCGCGAGGTCGCGGGGGCCGGCGAAGTTGAGTTTGGCTTTTTGTTTTTCCGCGCCGTGGCATTTGGTGCAGTGGGCTTCGAGCACGGGGAGGACGCGGGATTGGAAGGTGGTGGCGACGTCGGCGGCGCGGGCGGGGTGGGCGAGGGCGAGGGTGGAGAGGAACGAGAATGTGAGGTGGAGGAGCTTCATGGTGGTGGTGGGGAAATTTAAGAAAACCACTAACCGGCACTAACTGGCACTAATGGGAAGGGAGGGAAGACAAGCACCGGAGCGGGCGGGAGTCAGTCTTCATTAGTGCCAGTCAGTGCAGGTTAGGGGTTTAACCAGATAGACTCAGGCGTGTGAGGGGTCAGCTTATTACCTATCTCAGGTCAGTCCGTTAATCGTGCCGGTGCTGGAGCCGAATTTCTCCGTTTGCACGCCGAAGCGTTGGAGCATGGTGACGAAGAGATTGCCGAGCGGCGTATTATTTTTCGGATCACCGGCGATGTGCTGACCGTGTTTGAAACCGCCGCCGGCGAGGAGGATCGGGAGGTTGCTGGTGCCGTGGCCGCTGGCGTCGCCGAGGTTGCTGCCGATGAGGACTTGCGTCTGATCGAGCAGCGTGGTCGCGCCTTCCTTGGTGTTTTTGAGCGCAAGCAGGAAGTCGCGGAAGGCGGCCATCTCGACGCGCTCGACGATGCGGAGTTGCTGGATTTTGGCGGGGTTGCGGCCGTGATGCGTGAGGCCGTGATGATCTTCGGTGATGCCGTCGATGGGTGGCTTGAGGTCCATGCCGCGGATGAAAATGGAGACAACGCGCGTGGAATCGGTCTGCAACGCGAGGCGCGTGAGGCCGAAGAGCAGGCGCGCGCGGCCGACGGTGTCGGCGCGGTCGAGGGTGTCGAGGGGCGGTGGCTCGGTGACGGTGGGTTTGGGGCGTTGAATCCAGGCTTCGTCGGCGTGGAGTTGCTTTTCCATGTCGCGCACGGCGTCGGTGTAGTCGGCGAC
>CAZUUP010000211.1:0-9061 GCA_964623105.1 uncultured Akkermansia sp. | reverse complement strand
CCTGCCCCAAATACGGCCTCGACATCACCAAGGAACGCATCCCCGTCGTCCCCGCCGCCCACTACCAATGCGGCGGCGTCGTCACCAACGTCGATGGCGAAACCGATATCCCCGGCCTCTACGCCGTCGGCGAAGTCGCCTGTACCGGCCTTCACGGCGCCACCCGCCTCGCCAGCAACTCCCTCCTCGAGGCCGTCGTCTGCGCCCACCGCGCCGCCCGGCGCATCCTCGGTGCGCCCCCTGCCCCCGTCACCGTCGATATCCCCCCCTGGCAGTCCGGCAACGCCCACAACGCCGACGAACTCGTCGTCGTCGCCCACAACTGGGACGAAATCCGCCGCCTCATGTGGGACTACGTCGGCATCGTCCGAACTAACAAACGCCTTCAGCGCGCCCAAAAACGCATCGCCAACCTCCAGGAAGAAATCCTCGAATACTACTGGGACTTCGTCGTTACCAGCGACATCCTTGAACTCCGCAACATCGCCACCGTCGCCGAAATCATCGTCGCCTGCGCCCTCCAACGCCCCGAAAGCCGCGGTCTCAACTACAACCTCGACTACCCCAACGCCGACCCCGCCCTCGCCCAGCGCGACACCATCCTGCGCCGCCCCGCCTGACCCGCCTGCTCCTACGGCACCTCCACCACCCGCCAGAAACGGCAGTGCCCCGGCTCGAAACTGAGCGTCGTCGTGTAGCTGTTGTCCGTCGCCACCACCGTCTGCACATCCTCCCAGATCACCAGCGCCGACGAACATTGGATCGTGTACCGCACCCCGACTCGCGTCGGAAACGTGACCGTCAGCGACTCCGCCGCCAACTGCTCCGCCGAAAGCGCTGTCGGCCCCGGCCCCACCGTCACCGGCGTCGTGTTTCCCGGCAAAGCCACCGCCGGGATCGACAGATTGTCCAGATACACATCCTCGTCCGCGCTGTTATGCCGGAACTGGATTCGGTTGATCGCGGAAACCGTCTGGAGCGGAGTCGCATACCGCACCCCACCGGCCAGCAAAGCCCCGTTTAACGCCACCGCGTAACTGTTGTTCGCCACGTCATTCTCGAATCGCACCCGGTGCCACGTCCGCAACGGCAAGCCGCTCCGATACACCACCGTCCCGCTCAAAGCCGCCACCGCCACCTCCCACGTGCTCGCACCCGTCGTCTGTCGCAGCAGCAATCCCACCTCCCGGTAATTCGTCCGGTCCACCGTCGCCCGCACCTCCATCACCGCCGCCCCCGCCGCATTCCGGTCATCCAGATACACATCAAACTCCACCGCCACCGCCGCCACCGAATTCGTCAGCGCAAACCAGTAAATCTGGTTCCCCGTCCCCGCCTGATCGCGAAACACCGCCGACCGCGTCGATCCCCCAGACGCCACCGGACTGTCCGCCACAAACGCCGTCGCACTGAGATTGTAGGTGCTGGACACAAACGCTGTCCACCGCGGGTCCGCGTTCAAGTTGCTCCCCACCACCTTCCCCTCGAAATCGTCACCATATACCGAATTGGTGGACGGCGGCGGCGGCGGCGGCGGCGGTGGCGGCGGCGGCACACTGCCTCCCACTGGCAGCGTCAGGTTGTCCAGATAAACATCCTCGTCCGTGCTCGTATGCCGGAACTGGATGTTGTTCACCGTCGCCAGCGCCTGAATCGGACTCGCATACGGCGTTAGGTTCGCCAGCGTAACCCCGTCAAATACCACCGAGTACGTGTTCGCCCCCACATCGTTGTCGAACCGCACCCGATGCCACGTCCGCAGCGGCAGGCCATTCGTCAACACCACCGTCCCAGTCGCCCGCGACACTGCCACCTCCCACGTGCTCGCCCCCGCCGTCTGCCGCAGCAACAAACCCACCTCACGATAATTGGTCTTCGCGGACGACGCCCGCACTTCCATCGTCGCCACGCCCGCCGGATTCCGGTCATCCAGATACACATCAAACTCCACCGCCGCCGCCGTCACCGCATTGGTCATCGCAAACCAATAAATCTGGTTCTTCGCCCCCGCCACGTCCCGAAACACCGCCGACCGCGTCGATCCCCCCGGCGCCACCGGACTGCTCGCGATAAACGCCGAAGCCACCAAGTCTCCAGCCGACGTCAAATACGCCGTCCACCGCGTGTCATTCGTCAAATTCGAACCCGGCACCTTCCCCTCAAAACTATCCCCGTAAAACGAATTTGTCGGCGGGGGCGGCGGAGGCGGCGGTTCCACCACCACCGCGTTCGTCACCAGCGACGTCCCCTTGTTCAACGCCATGTCCACCAGATTGCTCACCAGCAAAATCGCCGGCCCGCCCACATCCCCCGCCCGCACCGTATAGCTGAAATTGTGAATCAACCCGTTCGAGGACACAAACGCCGCCGGCGCTCCGTTCACATACAACGCCGGCCGCGCCGACACCGCCTCGTTCGGCACCACCGCGATTGCCACCACGCTCCCCGCATTGGTCATCGGCGGCGACACCGTCGCATTCGTCACCACCGGGGCCGTGTAATCCGCCAGGAAATAGTTCGTCACCGTCGCCGCATTCCCCGCCGCATCCCGCAAAGACACCACCACCGGCACCGGTCCCTCCGGCTCGACCGTCCGCGACAATGTGTACCGGTAGATGATGTCATTGGTCGTCCCCCGCACATACGGCACCGGATTGGTCGAGGTCAGCCCGTTCCACCGAAACTGAAACGGCGCCACCCGCCCGCTCCCCACCCGGATGGTCAGATTCGATACCACCCCGATCGGCTCCGAGGGCATCAACGCCAGATAAACGAAATCCCCGGATTTGTACGCCGGCTTCACCGACGGGCTGATCATGATCGAATTCGCCGCCGTGAACGCCCGGAAACCCGGCAACGACGGCGGGGTGAAATCCGGCGGCGTCTGCACCTCCACCACGATCGGCTCGCTTCGCACCAACCCGCTGCTCATCACCGCCACCGCCCGCAGCACACTCCGACCCCGCCCCAACAAATCCAGCGGCACACTCGCCGTTCCACCCGCCCCCGGCAGCGTCGCCACCACCAGATGTCCCTTCCGGATCTCGATGCTCGTCGGCGACCCGCCCGCCGGCACCACCGGGAGCGCCAGCGGACCGCTCCCGTCCACCACCGAATACGACGTCGCCTCCGGCAACAACTGCTGCCCGCCATTGTTCACCCGAAAATTCACGACCCGGTCGCCCTGCGTCCGGATCGCCGAATTCTCGTACGCCACCACGCGCAACTCATGCCAGCCATCCCCCAGCGTCGTCGTGTCCAGGCTCGCCCCACCCGCCAGCGGCACTGACCGCCACAACACGCCGTCCAGAAACAAATCATAACCCTCGATCCCCGCCGGCACCGACGTCGTCGCCCCGGGGGTCAGATCCACCACCCCGCTCACCACCTGCCCGTCCAACAAACCGCCCACCGTCACCACCGGAAACTGGGCATACGGCTGACACAACGGATCCCCCAGCATCAGCATCTGATAAGGAATCTTCACCGTCTGATAAAACGCCTCCACCAGCGAAACCCCACGCCGGTAATGCGCGTGCATCCGCACCCCCAGCCACTTGTCCGGCGTGTCCTCCGGATCCATCGGCTCCGTCACCAATCCCGCCGTCCCCGCCGCCCCCGTCGTCAGCCACAACGTCGCCCGTGTCTGCCCCGCATCATTGTTGTCCAGCACGCACGCCCAGCTGGTCAGATGCTCCGCAATCGCCCCCTTCAACAACGTCGTCCCCGACGGAATCACCAGACTCGGCGCCCCCATCGCCGCCCCGATCACATTCGATTTCCCCACCAGCGACCACGGTGCCGGGTTGTTGCTGATCACCACCGCCGGCACCCCCAGCGACGCCAGCTCCGCCACCACCGCCGGAAACTGCGGCTTCCGCAAATTCGACCGCAAATCCGGATTGTGATCGATGTACACCGTCCCAAACGGCTGTGTTCCGTCCGCCGACACTGCGTTCTGCAGATAAGCCTTGATCTCCTCCGGCGTGTTCCCATACGCGTGCGTCCACCCCAGCATCATGCTCATCCGATATCGACTCGGCACCGTCGGATGCCAGCTTCGCTGATGCGTCACGTTCGTCGTCACCGTGTTCACATCCCCCGGGACCAGTTCGTAACCCCGGAACGAGTGCATCACCTGCTTCAACAGATTGGTCGCCGAACCCGGCGCCTCGATCAATTCCCCAAACGCCATCGCCGTCGTCAAACCGCACCGCGGCAGGCTCGGCGTCAACGGCCCCGCCTCCGCCGTCGCATCCACCTTGTGCGGGATGTCCGTCGAAAACACCACCAGGTCAATCTGATTGGTCAATCCCCGCGTCCGGATATGCTGCAACACCGGCCCCAGCACATGCGTCCGAAAAGTCGCCACCGGAATCATCCGCAACAAATCACCCCCCGAGTAAAACACCGCCGTGTTCGTCGCCGGCAGATACACGACATTCTCCTCGGGAATTCGTCGCAACCGCTGATACTCATTCGCCACTTCCAGCGATGTCGCGCTCCGCGCGTTGACCACCATCAGCACATTCTGCGGACCCCCGCCCGCCCACGCCGCTGCCACCGGTCCCAGCCAGGAAAACGCGAGCACCACCAGACACACCGCACTAAGAAAAAAACCACGGGCAAATTCCCGCGCGGAACGGGAGTCCAAATTCATATTAAACTTCATCTTCAACTCGGTTATCTAACACCCCGCTCCCTAGAAGTCCAACTGCCCATCGGAATCCCCGCTTTGCGGGTTGAGCCTCAAATCCCCACGCACCCACCTCCGCGCCGCAAAAATCCGACACCAACTGCCCAATCCCCGCCACTTCCCCGGATGCCTCGCTGCCCGCCAATCCGCGAACCAGCCACGCCTCCCACATGGCCACGCCCCAAAACGCCGGCAAGTCGGGCCGTCCCAAGAAACACCGCCCCACCCGACCCCGGCAACCGCCTCCGCCCGGGAGCTTCGGACTAAATCAAAAAAAAGAACCGCCTTGCGGCGGCTCAAGTTGAACTCCTTTTCTTCCTGTGAGGGTAGACCCTTGCGGGGACTACCCCCACCTCCTTGGCCAAGAGTTAAGACCTCCCCGCGACGAAACTCAAAACGTGGAAATACGTATTCGGGCCGTCGGTAGAATCACCGATGCGACTAAGGGTTTCCACCTAGGGGTTTCCGCCCACCCCCAGGACTGCCCGCGCCCCGCCCCCGCTCAACGCGCCGGCACCAGCCACGCCAGCAGCCACCACACCCCATTTACGTAACCCGCAGCCAGCAAATCATCCACCGTCACCCCCCATCCCCCCGGCAGTCCCTGGCTTTGCCGCACCGGCCAGGGCTTCACGATGTCGAAAAAACGAAACGCCCCAAACACCAGTGCCACCCGCAACCAGTTTTCTCCCGAGAAAAAATAACCCGCCCCCGGCAACCGCCCATCCTGTAACCACGCCGTCGCCACCCACGCCCCGAAACAAAATGGGATCGCCGCCACCTCGTCCAATACCACCGACCCCGGATCCTTCTCCCCCATGATCTTCTCCGCCGCGCCGCAAAACCACACGCTCGCCCCGACACCTACCACCGCGCCCACCACAAACCACGCCATGCTCCCCGTCACCAGCAACGCCGCAAACCACCCCAACCCCAGCAGCGACCCCCACGTCCCCGGCCCCGGCTTCAGCCGCCCAATGCCAAAGCCCTGCGCCAGCCAGACAATCAGATTCGTGTTCACCCCAATTAAAGACTCTCCCCAGCCTCCCCCTCGCTGCTTATAAATCCTCCAGATAAAGCTTCCGGTTCCGCCACAGATAAATCACCCCCGAGGTGAACGTCAGCACCACGGTCAACCACAACGCCACCGCCGCAAACTGCGGCACCCACGGCATCAACCACGTCTGCGCCCAACCGCCCCACTCCCCGCAACTGTCCAGCAACAGCAACGCGATGATCGCCGTGATCTGCGACGCCGTCTTGTGCTTCCCATACCGCTCCGCCGCCAGCACCACGTTCTTTGAAGCCGCCAGCAGCCGCAATCCCGTGATCGCCAGTTCCCGCGCCACAATGATCACCACCATCCATGCCTCCACCTTCACCAGCGCCCCATTCCCCAGTTGCGAACGCTCCACCAGCGCGATGAACGCCGAACACGTCAGAATCTTGTCCGCCAGCGGATCCATCAGCGTCCCGAAATTCGTGATCAACTTCCGCTCCCGCGCGATCTTGCCGTCAAAGTAATCCGTCACGCTCGCCACGATGAACAACACCAGCGCCGCCGTGTCGTTCACCGGCGACCGCGAAAACACCGCCAGCAGAAACAACGCTGTCAGCGCAAACCGCGACACGGTCAATTTGTTGGGCAAATTCATCCGGAGAACCGACACGGATTTGCGCCCATGCCCGCCCGCATGTCAACCGTCGCCTGCGAATTTCACGCCCCCCGTGCCTCCCGAAGTTGTTGGAATAAGGCAAGTCCAAGCGCCGGGTTGGTTCAAACCGGCGGATTGCAGGCGTCCCCGTCCGCTTTGGACATGCGCAACAAAAGAACACTGATACCGGCGCCGGCGCTCGGACCTCCCAACGTCCCCGATGCGTTCCGGTCCCAACGGGTTGCCGGAGTCGGCGCCGCTTCGCCTCGACGCAACCCCGGAGACCGCGCGCGACATTCTTCCAACGACTTCAGGATGCATCCCCCGACCCACTGACCACGCCCTCCCCCTTGTCATCCGCCCAGTACCGGCTAAAACCTCCCCATGCAACTCCGCCGCCGCCCCTCCCCGCGTGCATACGCCCTCGCCCTGTTCGCCTTGCATCTCCTCACGCTGCTTCCCTTCGCCGCCCCCGCCGCGCCACTCCCACCCTTCCCCAAACTCTTCGACACCCAGGCCACCAACAACCAACCCCTCACACCCCCGCTCGACGCGCTCAAACTGCTGAAGCTCCCCCCCGGTTTCCAAGCCACCCTCTTCGCCGCCGAACCCGACGTGCAAAATCCCATCGCGATGGCCTGGGATTCCCGCGGCCGCCTCTGGATTGCCGAGAACTACACCTACGCCGAATCCAAGGTCGGCTTCGACCGTTCCCTCCGCGACCGCATCCTCATCTTCGAGGACACCGACAACGACGGCCGCTTCGACAAACGCACCGTCTTCTGGGACGGCGCGCAACTCCTCACCAGCATCGAACTCGGCTTCGGCGGCGTCTTCGCCCTCTGTCCCCCGAACCTCCTCTTCCTCCCCGACCGCAACGGCGACGACCTCCCCGACAGCGAACCCATCGTGCTCCTCGACGGCTTCGAGACCGACCGTATCCGCCACAATCTCGCCAACGGCCTCGAGTGGGGACCCGACGGCTGGCTCTACGCCCGCCACGGCATCACCAGCACCTCCCTCGTCGGCCAACCCGGCGCGCCCGCATCCGAACGCACCAAAATGAACTGCGGCATCTGGCGCTATCATCCCGTCCGCAAAATCTTCGAGCCGGTCGCCCACGGCACCACCAACCCCTGGGGCATGGACTGGAACGAGCACTACGAACCCTTCTTCATCAACACCGTCATCGGCCACCTCTGGCACCTCATCCCCGGCGCGCACTACCGCCGCATGTTCGGCGAAGCGCTCGACCCGCACGCCTACGGTTTCCTCGAACAGCACGCCGACCATTTCCACTGGGACACCCGTGAAAAATGGAGCGACATCCGCGCCAAGGGCGTCACCGACACCACCTCGCTCGCCGGCGGTGGCCACGCCCACAGCGGCCTGATGATCTATCAAGGCGACAACTGGCCCGACGAATATCGCGGCGCCGTTTTCACCGTGAACCTCCACGGCCACCGCGTGAACATGGATCGCCTCCAACGCCACGGCTCCGGCTACGTCGGCAAACACGCCCCCGATTTCCTCACCACCACCGACCCGTGGTTCCGCGGCCTCGACCTCACCTACGGCCCCGACGGCGGCGTCTTCCTCATCGACTGGGCCGACATCGGCGAATGCCACGACAACGACGGCATCCACCGCACCAGCGGCCGCATTTACAAAATCACCCACGGCCAGCCGAAGCCCCCGCAATTCGGCGACCTCGCCAAACTCAGCGACGCCGAACTCGTGAAACTCCAGCTTCACAAAAACGAATGGTACGCCCGTCAATCCCGCCAACTCCTGCAACAACACGCCGCCGCCAGTCGCCTTGCTCCGGACACCACTGCGCAACTCCGCCAACAATTCCTCGCAGAAGGCGCCCTCACCCGCCAGCTCCGCGCTTTCTGGACTCTCCACAGCATCGGCGCTCACGACGCCCTCTGGCTCCGCGAAAACCTTCAATCTCCGGCCGAACACCTCCGCGTCACCGCCATCCGCGCCCTGACCGACGTCTTGCCGATGAACAACCGCACTTCCCACGGCGCACACGCCTTCCCCGAATTCATCAGCCTGGCTCGTTCCGACTCCTCGCCCCTCACCCGCCTCGCCCTCGCCTCCGCCTTGCATCGCCTCCCGCTTTCCGACCGCGCCGCCGTCGCCGCCGGACTCCTCTCCCACCCGCAGGATGCCCAGGACCACAACCTCCCCCAAGTCCTCTGGACCGGTATCAAAGATCTCGCAGAATCCGATCCCGAGGCTCTCACCAAGCTCGCCATCAATTCCAAAATCCCGCTGATCCAACGCAACGTCGCCCGCCGCTTCGCCGAACAAATCGAAACCTTCAGCCCGCACCTCGACTCGCTGCTCGCCGCAACGCTGAAGAGCGCCCCCCCCGATTCCACCGCGGAAATTCTCACCGGCACCGCCGATGGCCTGCGCGGTCGCCGCAAGGCCCCCAAACCCGCGAACTGGGACACCGTCGCAAAACAATTCGCCACCAGCACCCACCCCGCACTCACCGACCGCCTCCGCGAATTGAGCATCGTCTTCGGCGACGGCCGCGCCCTTGACGACATCCGCCGCCTCGCGCTCGACAACTCCATCGAACTCGCCGGCCGCCGCGCCGCGCTGCAAACCCTCGTCGATCAGCGCGCCCCCGACCTTCGCAAAGTCTGCGAACAACTCCTCGGCGTCCGCGAACTCGCCGGCATCGCCGCCC
>CAZUUP010000210.1:0-9107 GCA_964623105.1 uncultured Akkermansia sp. | reverse complement strand
AAGACGTTCAAGGACTACTGCCTTGAGCGCTGGGGCTTCGACCGCGCCCACGCCATCCGTGTGATCAACGCGGCGAGGGTCTACGAAAACCTCAAATGTCTCCAAGGTGGAGACATTCCACTGCCGGCCACCGAGGCCCAGGTGCGGCCGCTGACGCGGTTGTCGCCCGATAAACATGAGCAGGTCTGGCGGGAGGCCGTTCAGAAAGCCGATGGAGGTTCCATCACGATGAAGCTGGTAGAGGAAATAGCTACCCCGCACTACCCGGTGAAAGCCAAGCCCATCGCGGATAACGCGGTCGTGGCGCTGGAACCGGCCAAGGAAACGCCTGCCGACGAAACCCGCCGATTGCTGGACCGCCTAGACGAACTTCTGCGCGGCCACGAGAACGAGGATGTTGTCGAAGCCTTCACCAGACTGAAAGAGCTGCTCGTGTGCGGTGAAGCTGGAGAAGTTGAAAACCAGCTTGCCGCCTGAGCCAAAACGCTGTCCGCCACGTTCGTGTGGCGGACAGCACTACCAAAAACTATTGATGAAAAATTCAGGCATAAGTTGGACCCATCACACGTTCAATCCGTGGATCGGGTGCACGAAAGCAAGCGAGGGATGCGCGAACTGTTACGCGAAAACCTCGGCGGAAAACAAGAAGTGGGCCGTATGGGGAAAAGGCCAGCCCCGGCCTCGCACCTCCGACAACGTATGGGCCGAGCCGTTACGCTGGAATGCGGCGTTGGAAAAAGCTGATGACCCCAGCCGGCGTGTGCGGGTGTTCTGCATGTCGATGGGCGACATCTTCGACGCGGAGGTTGAGAATGAACGCCGGGATGAAGTATTCGAGTTGATCGATAAAACCCCGCGCCTCGACTGGCTGCTGCTCACCAAGCGCCCTGCGGAGGCGGTGAGATATTACGAGAAAAACGGGTGGTCGAAGCACGCATGGATCGGCACTTCAGTCGAAACTCAAAAGTGGGCTTTTCGAGCCGAGACGATCAAGAAGATCGCAGCGCCGGTTCGCTTCCTCTCGATGGAGCCGTTGCTGGGGCCGGTGAAGCTAAACCTCGACGGCATCGACTGGGTGATTGTCGGTGGTGAGAGTGGACCCAATTTCCGCTTCATGCCCAAGCAGTGGGTGCTGGATGTCCAGCGCCAGTGCCGGGAAGCCAAAGTTCCGTTCTTCTTTAAGCAGTGGTCCTCGGCACGTTCCGACAGCATGGGCCACGAACTCGACGGCGAAGTGGTCCAGGAGTTTCCGACTCCGAAGGATCGCGCTGGTTTTCTCCAGTTTGGCGCGCTGGGCGGCGAAGCGGACTTCAGCGAAGCGCAGGAAGATGAGGCCGAGGACGGGCGCGGAGTATTCCTGGGACTTGAGGCCGGAGTTGGCGCGGAATTGGTCTGCGGCGTCCCAGAGGCGCTTTTCGAGTGCAGCGTTGGCAGAATCTTTTTCCGATGGGGCGATCCAGTGCATGGCGTTGGGGAAGAATCCCCAAACCCTCCACGAATGTCGATATTGAAGGCGCAGAATCCCCCGCCGCTGATCCCGAATACCCCGACCGGAACTGCATCGACCAACCGCATCCCAGAAATTTCCTTCCCCCCGCCATCGGATCACCCGCAGAAAACCCTCCTCGCCACCGTCCGTTACCGTCCAAAATCACCACCCATCCGCCGGAATCATCCCGCTAAAACCGAAATCGAGGGCACCAAAAGGGGCGGCAAGGTGGCAGCGGTGGCAATGATCACCTCGAACCATCCATCGGGGAAATATCTACAGAACCCCTGTAAACATTTGAGATTGAAGGTGGTGCATCCGTCAGGAATCGAACCTGAAACCTTCTGATTCGTAGTCAGATGCTCTATCCAATTGAGCTACGGATGCAAACCGGGCGACAATGTGTCGGGAAACTTCCCGACGTTGCAAGGCGAAATCGCGGTTCGACAGTTTTTCCTGACCACCTCGCCCCGCATCCGACCAAGGCAGGGTCCGCTCGCCAGGGGGCCGCGGTGCAATCGGAACCACGCGATGGAAAGAGAACCGCGCTCAGCCCGCACACGGCCAAGGCCGCTGCCGTAACGACTACGTTCCAGCAGTTCTCCCGCCCCAGTTTGTTGGGGAAGCGCTCGCACCACCCGTTTTGCGAACGCGGTTCTGAAGTTCCCGCGAAGCCGCGCACACGTCCGAGAATCCCAGCAACACAAACCCAGTTCCGCGCCTACCCGTGTTCGCCGTCGCCGTGGTCGTCCCCCGCAGCCAACTGGACGTATTCAGGTCCGCGCAGGGTCGTTTTGAGGATCTTGCCGGTGGGATTTCGGGGCAAAACCGGCAACAGGACAATCCGGCGCGGCACCTTGTAATCCGCCAATCGCTCCCGCAAAAACGCGCGGATCGCCATCGAGTTCAAGGTTACTCCGTCATTGGCTACCACGAAAGCCAGCGGTTGCTCGCCCTTTCGTGCATCCGGAATGCCGATTACCGCCGCCTCCTTCACGCCCGGATACTCATACAAACGCTCCTCGATTTCGCGCGGGTACACATTGATTCCGTTTACGAGCAGCATGTCCTTCTTCCGGTCGGTGATGAAATAGTAACCGTCCTCGTCGCGATAACCGATGTCCCCCGTCAGGAGCCAGCCCGCCCGGATGGTCTTGCGGGTCTCCTCGGGTTGGTTCCAATAGCCCTGCATCACATTGCCGCCCCGCACGCAAATCTCGCCCACGGCGCGCACGGGCAACATGCGCCCTTCATCATCCTGCACGCTCATTTCCACCTGCGGCACAGGCACGCCGATCGACCCCTCTTTCCACGGGCCGGCCACGGGATTCATCGAAGCCACCGGGCTGGTCTCGCTCAGACCGTAACCTTCCAGCAACGGGATTTTCGCCGCCGCCACGAATTCGCGCAGGATTTCCACCGGCAATGGCGCCCCGCCGCTGACGCACAGCCGCAACGGCAGTTGCACCGTCCGCGCCGCCGCCGCCAGCATGCGAAACAACTGCGGCACCGCCGGCAGAATCGTCCCTTCGCGACGCAGAATCTCGTGGAGGATGTTCTTTGCCGGATGCATCGACCGCACCACCACCAGCGAACCGCCAATCAACAACGGCAGCAACACGCCCACCGTCAGCATGAAGCTGTGGAACATTGGCAGCAGCACCACAAACCGGTCGTGATCCAGCGCCGCAAGCATCTGCCGGCAGCTCTCGACATTGTGCAGCAGATTCCCGTGCGAGAGGACGGCCCCCTTCGGCCTCCCGGTGGTGCCGGAAGTGTAGATAATCACCGCCCGGTCGTCCGCAGCAGCCGCGAGGCCCGGCGCGTCTTCCCGGGACGCCGCCGTCCCCAGATCCTCCACCAGCACCACCTGCAGTTCCGGATGCAACGCCCGCAACCGCGCCACCGGCTCCGCCATCGCCGCCTCGGTCACCAACACCTTCAGCCCCGCATCCCGCACGATGTAACTCACCTCGTCGGGCTTGAGAAAATTATTGATCGGCACCACCACCCCCCCGGCCGTCAGCACGCCAAACAGGCCGGCGACAAACTGCGGGCAGTTCTTCAGCCACAACCCCACGTGCTCCCCCCGCTTCAGCCCCAAATCGCCGGCCAACCGTTCCGCCAGCCAGTTCGTCTGGCCCAGCAATGTCCTGTAGGTGAATTCGTCGTCCCCCCAAAAAACGGCCGGTTTGTCGGGGCGGTTCGCGGCGCTTCGTCGGAACGCAGTGGCCAGATTCATGCCGGAAAACTCTACGGGCCACCCGTCAACAGCAAAGCGTAAATTTTTGCCCCTGCACGCTCTTCTCTCGACGCCACCGCCATCCATCCGCTACAAGCGCAGCGTGATCAATTCCGAACCGCAATTGGCCGCCGCCCTGCAAAGCCTCGACCGTGCCCCCTGGATCGCCCTCGACACCGAGGCCGACAGCCTCCACGCCTACCCGGAAAAACTCTGCCTCCTGCAAATCAGCTTCCCCGGCGAAGACATTCTCATCGACCCCCTCGCCGGCCTCAATCTCAGCCCCCTCTTCGAAATCCTTCACCGCCACGAACTCATCCTTCACGGCGCCGATTACGATCTGCGCCTGTTCCACCGCACCTATTCCTTTTCGCCCGGCTCCGTCTTCGACACCATGCTCGCCAGCCGCCTCCTCGGCGAGATGCGCTTCTCCCTGTCCGATCTCGTCCAGCGTCACCTCGGCATCACCCTTGAAAAAGGCTCGCAAAAGGCCAACTGGGCCCGCCGTCCCCTCACCGAACGCATGGAAGCCTACGCCAAGAACGACACCCGCCATCTCAAACCCCTTGCCGACCTCCTCCGCGCCAAGCTCGCCGCCGCCGGCCGTCTCGCCTGGCACACCGAAGTCTGCGCCCGCCTCATCGCCGACAGCACCCACCTCCCACCGCCCGACGCCGATCAAGTCTGGCGCCTCAAAGGCAGCCGCAAACTCCGCCGCAACGGCCTCGCCGCCCTGCGCGAGCTGTGGCACTGGCGCGAAGCCGAGGCCATCGCCGCCAATCGCCCCCCGTTCTTCATCCTTCCCCACGACCTGCTCATCGAAATCGCCGATGTCGCCTCCCATGGTGGCCCGGTCGATTCCCTCATCCCCCGCCATCTCACCAACCGCCGCCGTGACGGCCTCGAACGGGCACTCCAGCACGGCCTCGCCCTCCCCGCCAGCGAGCAACCCCACATCCATCATACCGAGCCCTACCACCCTTCCGCCCGCGAGAAGGCCCGCTTCCTCGAACTCCAGCAGCATCGCGACAAAGTCGCCACCCAGCTCCAGCTCGATCCCTCGCTGATCGCCCCCAAATCCCTGCTCCAAAACCTCTCCCGCGAACAACCCGACCCCGACGGTCCCACCCTCATGCGCTGGCAGAAAGAACTCCTTGCCCTCTAACCCACTCCCCACCTCTGCGCGTTCTGCCCGACTCCCATTCCCGCCACCACCGCTTATGAACACCTCCACCCTCCCGCTCCTCACCGCGCTTGCGCTCAGCCTTTTCCTTCCCCTGCCTCCCGCTGCCGCCGCCGAGACGACCCGTTCGCCCCTTACCGTTTACATTGCCGCCAGCGGCGAGAACGCCATCCTCCGCCTGCAGCTCCATCCCGAAACCGGCGCTCTGGTGGAACTCGACAAAACGCCATTGCCCGGCGCCCCCGGTTCGCTCGCCCTCAGCGCCAACAAACAATTCCTCTACGCCGCCGTCCGCTCCGTCGAATCCGTCGCCACCCTGCGCGTAAATCCGACCGACGGCGCCCTCAAACTCCTCGGTACCACCAAGGTCGCCGGCAACCCCGTTTACGTGAGCCTCGCGCGCTCCGGCAAACATCTCCTCACCGCCTACTACACCGGCAACAAGGTCGCCGCCTACCCCATCGGCCCCGACGGCATCATCCAACCCGCCGCCACCAGCCAGCACCCCACCGGTGCCAATCCCCACTGCATCATTCCCTCACCCGACGGACGTTTCGCATTCGTTCCCAACACCGGCGCCGACAAAATCCTCCAATACCAGTTCGATTCCGCCACCGGCCAGCTCACCCCTCATGCCACGCCTGAAATCATCACCGGCAAAGGCCACGGCCCCCGCCATCTCGCCTTTCATCCCTCCGGCAAATTCCTCTACGCCGTCAACGAAAAGGGCAGCAGCACCACCGCCTACCGCTACGACTCCCAGGCCGGCACGCTCACCGCCCTGCAAACCCTCTCCACGCTGCCCGCAGATTTCAAAGGCGGCAACTCGTGCGCCGACCTCGAGATCACGCCCGACGGCAAATACCTCTACGCCTCCAACCGCGGCCACGACAGCCTCGCCCGCTACGCCATCAACGCCACCACCGGACACCTCACCAGCCTTGGCCAGACTCCCACCGAAAAGACGCCCCGCGAATTCGCGCTCGATCCCTCCGGCCGATTCGTGGTCTCCGCCGGCCAGTCCTCCGGCCGCGCCGCCGTCTATCGCCTCGATCCCGCCTCCGGCGACCTTCACCCCCTCGGCGTCCATCCCGTCGGCAAGAGTCCGGCCTGGGTCTTGATCACCTCGCAACCGTGACGCCCTCCCCTCCCACGCCCCCGATGCCAACCATTCCCCCCGCGTTCCGCCGATGTTTCCTCCGTGGCTGCTTCCCCCCAATGCCTTCGCCACGAATTCGAGATGTCAGAATTCGAGATGTCACTTGAATCTCCGTCTCAACACTACTAGTCTGACCCTGCAATGAATCTGAACGGCAATCCCATCTCCTGCGGCAACGACCACTGCCCCAGTCCCGATATTTGCCCGCTCAGCAAGGTTCGCGCCGGCACCTCCGTCCGCATCAAGCAACTCACCTCCACCCCGGAAATCAGCCATCGCCTCCGCGAAATGGGCTTCTGCGAGGAACAACAAGTTCGCCTCGTCAGCCATCAGAGCAACGTCATCTGCCAGGTCTGCAACCTCCGCCTCGGCATCAGCTCCAAGCTCGCCGACTCCATTCTCGTCGAACCCCTTCGCCACGCGCCGCTTCCCGCCTGATCATGCCCGCCGCGCGACAGCCCCTGAGTGCTCTGCCGGTCGGCGCCAAAGGCACCATCGCCGAATTTCAGATCCCCCCCCAGGACCGCGGCCGCCTGCTCGAAATGGGCTTGCTCGTCGGCACGCCCATTGAACTCATCCGCTTCGCCCCGCTCGGCGACCCGGTCGAAATCAAGGTTCGCGGCTACCACCTGTCCCTTCGCAAACACGAGGCCGACCTCATCCTCGTCCAGACAGCCTCCTAGCTTGGACGCCCCGCCCGCCCGCCTCCCCTCCGCGGATACATGAGCACGCCCCCACCAGAGCCCGCCCCGCCCGGCACCTCCAACCCTTCCCGCGCGCCAGTTTACGTCGCTCTGACCGGCAACCCCAACTGCGGCAAAACCACCGTTTTCAATGCCCTCACCGGCCTTCGCGCCAAAGTCGGCAATTACGCCGGCGTCACCGTCGAACGCAAGGAAGGCGCCCTCAAAAACTCCCCGCCCGGCACCGAACTCATCATCCTCGACCTCCCCGGCACCTACAGCCTCACCCCCAAGTCCCTCGACGAACAGGTCGCTCGCGACATCCTGTTCCACCGCCTCCCCGAAGTGCCGCCCCCGCACCTCGTCGTCGTCGTCGTCGATGCCGCCAACCTCGAACGCAACCTCTACTTCGCCACCCAGGTTCTCGAACTCGGCTACCCCACCCTCGTCGCCCTCAACATGATGGACGTTGCCCGCGAGAACGGCCACGAGATCGATACCTCCGAACTTTCCCGCCGCCTCGGTGTCCCCGTCATCCCCCTCGTCGCCAGCGTCGGCGAGGGCCTCGAAAATCTCCGGCAGGCCATCATCCAAGCCGCCCAAGCCCCCGCCGCCCCCGCCACCCCGCGCAGCTTCTGCCAACTCCACCCTGCCTTCAGCCGCGCCGTCGATGACCTCGCCAGCCAGTTGCAAAAGCACTTCCCCCACAACCGCACCGCCCACCGCCCCGAAGCCCTGCTGCTGATCACCGACGACAAGTCCCTCACCTCCGCCAGCCAGCACTATCCGCCCGAACTCGCCCGCGCCGTCGAACAAACCCGCGCCCAGCTCGCCGCCGCCGGACTTGACTGGCGCACCGCCGCCATCGAGGCCCGCTACGCCCGCCTCGGCGAAATCCACACCGCCACCGTCCGCGAAACCGCCCCCGCCGGCATCACCCTTAGCGACCGCATCGACGCCATTCTCACCCACAAAGTCTGGGGCCTGCTCATCTTCGTCGCCCTCATGGCCCTCATGTTCCAGAGCATCTTCACCTTCGCGAAGATTCCCATGGACTTCCTCTCCGCCCTGGTGGACTGCACCGGCACCTTTGTCGGCGGCCTCCTTTCCGAAGGCCCCCTCAACGACCTCCTCGTCAACGGCGTCATCAAAGGCGTCGGCGCCGTCATTGTTTTCCTCCCGCAAATCCTCCTCCTCTTCCTCTTCATCAGCCTCCTCGAAGACACCGGCTACATGGCCCGCGCCGCCTTCCTCATGGACCGCATGATGAGCCGCGCCGGTCTCCACGGCAAAAGCTTCATCCCCATGCTCAGCTCCTTCGCCTGCGCCATCCCCGGCATCATGGCCACCCGCACCATCGAGAGCCCCAAAGACCGCCTCGTCACCATCCTCGTCGCCCCGCTCATGAGCTGCTCCGCCCGCCTGCCCGTGTACACCGTCCTCATCGCCGCCTGCATACCGGACATCCACGTCCTCGGCTTTTTCAAACTCACCGGCCTCACCATGCTCGCCATGTACCTGCTGGGCATCGTCGTCGCCCTCCTCATGGCCTGGATCTTCAAAAGCACTCTCCTCAAAGGCGAAACCCCGATCCTCATCCTCGAGCTCCCCCCCTACAAACGCCCCGGCCTCCTCGCCACCCTCCGCCACATGTGGGACCGCTCCAAACTCTTCCTCCGCCGCGCCGGCACCGTCATCCTCGGCATCAACATCCTCCTCTGGGCCCTCGCCACCTACCCCAAAGACCCCACCATCAGCGAAAAAGCCTTCCGCGACCGCAATGCCGTCGTCCAACAAACCTTCCCCACCATCACCACCACCGCCGACCTCGCCCTCAAACTCGCCGCCCTCCAAAACCAGCCACCCGCCAGCGAAACCAACGCCATCGAAACCGCCGTCCGCGAAAAACTCGAACTCATCGACCGCGAAGAACAAGGCGCCAAACTCCGCCACAGCTTCGCCGGCCGCCTCGGCCGCCTCATCGAACCCGCCATCGCGCCCCTCGGCTTCGATTGGAAAATGGGCATCGGCATCGTCGCCTCCTTCGCCGCCCGCGAAGTCTTCGTCAGCACCATGTCCGTCGTGTACAACGTCGGCGACTTCGACAAATCCGATTCCGCCACCAGCAGCCTCGCCAAGGAACTTCAGGCCCAGCGCCACCCCGACGGCACCCCCATATACACCACCCTCGTTGCCGTCACCCTCATGATCTTCTACGTCTTCGCCCTCCAATGCGTCAGTACCGTCGCCGTCGTCCGCCGCGAGACCAACTCCTGGAAATGGCCCCTCTTCCAATGGGCCTACATGGGCGCCCTCGCCTGGATTCTCGCCTTCCTCACCTACCAGGGCGG
>CAZUUP010000209.1:2275-9148 GCA_964623105.1 uncultured Akkermansia sp. | reverse complement strand
CGTAGCCAACCCCCTCGCCCACGCGCGAGCCAAATAGAAACCCGCCACGCCCGGCACCCCACACACGTTGCCGCATCGCCCCCTCGACCATCGACCAGCAGGCAGCGATGTCCGCATCGCGCCACCTGCCGCCAATCACGCCCCCCGGAAGCCACCACGAGCTGCTTGCGCCCTGCCCGCCTTCGCTCAATCGCCCAGGCAGCCTGCCCCGGCACAAGGCACACGTCTTGCAGCCAGCCTCGCCTTTACTTCCCTCCTGCTTCATCATCTAATCCTCGCATGTTCACCACTCCCTCGCGGCTTCCCCGCCCCGCCCTCGCCCTGCTCCTCGCAACCCTGTTGTTCAACACCGCCCACGCCGCCACCGCCGACTGGCCCCAATGGCGCGGCCCAAATCGCGACGCCATCAGCAGCGAGACGGGCCTGCTAAAAACCTGGCCCACCAACGGCCCGCCCCTGCTCTGGAAAACCACCGGTCTTGGCGGCGGTTTCTCCAGCGTCGCCATTGTCGGCGACCGCCTCTACACCCTCGGCAACCGGCGTGGCAAAGACGGCGGCGGCACCCACCTGCTCGCCCTCCAACTCGCCGACGGCAAGCCCATCTGGGCCACGCCCTTCCCCGCCGGCGAAGGCAAGGCGGGCAGCCCCAACGGCACCCCCACCATCGATGGTGAACTCGCTTACGCCATCTCGCTGAATGGCACCCTCGTCTGCGCGAGGACCACGACCGGCGAAATCGTCTGGAGCAAGAATTTCAGCAAGGACTTCGAGGGCGGAATGATGTCCGGCTGGGGCTTCAGCGAATCCCCGCTCGTCGATGGCGACAAGCTCATCGTCACCCCTGGCGGCACCAAATCCACCATCGTCGCCCTCAACAAGAAGACCGGTGAACTCCTCTGGAAATGCCCCGTCGGCGATGTCGGCGGCCGTGGCAAGGACGGCTCCGCCTACACCGGCGCGGTCGTCAGCGAAGGCGCCGGCGTCCGCCAGTACATCCAGCTCCTCGGCCGCGGCGTCGTCGGCGTGCGCGCCAGCGACGGCAAACTCCTCTGGAGCTACAACCGCGTCGCCAACGGCACCGCCAACATCCCCACGCCGCTGGTGAAGGGCGACTACGTGTTTTGCTCGACCGGCTACGGCACGGGTGGCGGCCTGTTAAAACTCGTCCCCAGCGGCGACCAGGGCGTCAACGCCGAGGAAGTCTATTTTCTCAACGCCAAGGATTTTCAGAATCATCACGGCGGCATGATCCTCGTCGGCGACCACCTCTACGCCGGCCACGGCCACAACAACGGCTTCCCCATCTGCCTCGAACTCAAGACCGGCAAAGTCGCCTGGGGCAAGGACCGCGGCCCCGGCACCGGCTCGGCCGCCATCCTCTACGCCGACGGCCATCTCTACTTCCGCTACGAAAACGCCGTCCTGGCCCTCATCGAAGCCACCCCCGAGGGCTACCGCGAAAAAGGCGCCTTCGAACTCGCGAGCAAAAACGGCAAAAGCTGGTCCCACCCCGTCATTCACAAAGGACTGCTCTATCTCCGTGATCAGGACAACCTCCTCTGCTACGACATCCGCGCGAAGTAATTGCGGCCCGTTCGCCGTCCCGCCAACGCCGGTGCCCCGCCGCCCGACTGTGCCAACTTCCGAAAATCGTCCACCACCGCGCAAAGCCACGCACCACGCGCCACCATGAAGACCAACCCCATCCACGGCCTCGCATCGCTCCTGTGCTTCGCGTTGTTCCTCGCCGCCCCGCGCGCCACCGCCGCCGACTGGCCGCAGTTTCGCGGCCCCACCGGGCAGGGACTCAGCGACGAAAAAAACCTGCCGGTGAAATGGGGCGGGAAGGAAAAGGAGAACGTCCTCTGGCAATCGCCGCTCAACGGCCAGGGACACGCCAGCCCCATCGTGTCGGGCGACGCCGTCTTCGTCTGCACCGTGGCGTGGCCGACCAACGGCGGCCCGCGCGAAAAGACCATGCCCGCACATCACGTCACGCGCTACCGCACCACCGACGGCAGACAGATGTGGGACACGCTCGTGCCACCCGGCCCGTGGTTGCGGAATGATTTTCGCAGCGGACCCGGCGGTGGTTACGCCGCGCCCACGCCTGCGACGGACGGCAAGCACGTGTATGCCCTCTTCGCCTCGTCCGTGCTCGCGGCGCTGGACTTCGAGGGCAAGATCGTGTGGCGCAAGGAAATCATCCCGCACACCTTCGACGTGACCATCGGCACCAGCCCGCTGCTGTTTCGCGACACGGTGCTGATTTTGTGCTCGATGGCCAAGGCCAGCGACTCGTGCCTCATCGCCTTCGACCAAGCCACCGGCGATGAAAAGTGGCGCGTGAAATTTCCCGACATGGGCTTCGGCCACAGCACCCCGCTGCTGATCGATGTTAACGGCCAGTCGCAACTCCTCGTGCTCGCCTCCGGTTCGAGCGTGAAGCCCAACGCCCTTCGCGCCCTCGACCCCGCCACCGGCAAGGCGCTCTGGTGGTGCCGCGGCGCGGGCGACGCCTCGTCACCCGCCTACGGTTCCGGCGTGGTCTATTTCGACAGCGGCCGCGGCGGCGCGGGCGTGGCCGTGGCACCCGGTGGCGAGGGCGACATCACCGCGACCGGCGTGCGCTGGAGCATCGCGCAACTCCCCGAGGCCATCGGCTCGCCCATCATTGTCGGCGGCCACGTCTATCGCCTGCACTCACCGGGCGTGCTGAAATGCTTCGATGCCGCAACCGGCAAACAGGTGTATGCGGAGCGCCTCGAAGGCCTCACCACCACTTGGGCCAGCCCGGTTGCCGACGGGGCAGGCCACCTGTTTTTTGCGAATGCCGGCAAGAGCGTCGTGCTTGCCGCCGGCCCCGAATTCCGCGTCCTCGCCGTCAACGATCTCGGCGACAATAACCACGCCTCCGCCGCCATCGCCGGCGGCAGGCTCTTCCTCGTCGGCACGAAAAACCTGCATTGCATCGGGAACAAAAACTGAAAAACCTGAACCCTCCTGCGCCATCCTGAACCCACCATGAACACGAAACCGTCCCTCGCCCTGACCGCCCTCGCCCTCGCCCTCTTCGCGCCATTGATCGCCTCCGCGGCGGAGTGGGTGAACATCTCCGATTCCGTCACCACCGCCTTTCCCAAGCCCGGCACTTACGGACCCGCCGCCGGCATCGCGGTGGATCGCGTAAGCGGCGATGTGTTCATGGTCGCCGCGGACTACGGCATCTGGAAAAGCAGCGACCACGGCAAGACATTCGCACGCGTGGACGAGAAGACGATCGGCGGCCGTTGCGAGACAGGTTGGGCGTTGCAACTCGATCCCGCGGGCAAGCGGATGTTTTGTTTCATGATTTACGGGAGCAGCGCCTACACGGCCGACAGCGGCAAGACGTGGGCGAAATCCAAGGTGAGCCACCTCGATTTCGGCGGCGTGGACTGGGCGGACACCGGCAAACGTCTGCTCGCCTTGCGTCACGAGGCTGGCGGAATGCTCACCACCAGCGAAGACGGCGGCACGACGTGGAAGGATTTGGAAAAAGGTTTCAGCGGCTGCGGCGTCTTCGACAGCAAAACCTTTGTCGCCACCAAGGCGAAGGAGAAGGGCATCTTCCGCAGCGCGGACGCGGGCGCGACGTGGACGCAGGTCTCGACGAACACACCCGCCGCCGCCGTGCCCGTGGTCTTCAACGGCACCGGTTACTGGGCCACCGGCAAAGGCCTGCTCGTCAGCGCCGACAAGGGCGCGACGTGGTCCAGCCTTGGCGCGCCGGTGGATGCGAGTTTTGGCCCCTGCTTCGGGAAGGACGAGAAGCACTTCGTCGTCGTGGGCAAAGGCGGATTTCAAGAAACGAAGGACGGCGGCAAAACCTGGCAGGTCGTCGCGCCCCTGCCGCCCGGCTTCGGCTCCGGCCGCGTCGGTCCCAACTATGCGTGGGATCCGAATGCCAACATCTTCTACGCCTCAACCATGACCAAGCCGGCGTTCAAGTGGCAGCGCTGAACCGATTGCTGGCGAACAACTGTTCGAAGGCGCAGCCGCCGACCTGACGAGACGGAGGCAACTCACCCGACGGGCCCGGAATTCCGGACGCCCCGCAGATTCGCCCTGGTCAACTCTGCTACGCCAGAGCGTCCCGGCAGAACTTGATCGCCCGGGCGATCTCCGTCATGCGATCCGACCCGGCGGGAATTTTATACTCGAACTCGATTGTGGCCTGGATGTTCCACTTGTTATCCCGGATCAGGCGCAACACCTCGGCAATCGGCGTGTCCCCCTCGCCAAACGGCGTATTCGGCCCGTTTTTAAACTTCCGGTCCTTCAAGTGAACGTGGGTGATCCGCGCATGATGCTTCTGGATGAACGGCACCGGCGAGATGTTGTTCCCGGCCACGAAATGCCCCAAGTCCACGTTCGCGCCATTGAACTTCGCCAGCGCAAACGCCGCCTCCCAATGCGCGGGCGTCGTCGTCGCATGACCGTGGTAACCCACCATCAGTTGATGCTTGTCCGCAAACTGCCCGACCCGCTTCAACTCCTCGTCCTTGTGCGCAATCTCCGTCGAAATCGCCCGCCCGCCCAGCGCCTTCGCCAGCGCGAAGAAGTAATCAAGTTCCCCGTCCGACAGCTTGAAAATCCCGTCCACCTTGACGACCTCGATCAGCACGCCCGCCGACTCATATTTCTTGCGGAACTCCTTCACCCGGTCCATCGACACCGAGCCGCGCCATTTCTTGAGTTCCTCCGCCCCGGCAGCCGCCGCGCCCTTGGCCACGGTGTTTTTCGGACTCACCAGATTCGCCGGCACCCCGAGAAACGCCTCCACCGGCTGCGTCCGCAACTCCACCGCGCTCAACCCCAGTTGCAGGCAGTTCTTGAGAATCTCATCTCCGCTCAACAACGGATTGCCGAAGCTGTAAGGCACATTGATGCCCAACTGCACGCCCGCGATCTTCGACCCAGTCTTCCCGGCCGCCGCTTCAGCAGCGAACAAAGGACCGGCTGCCCGGAACAACGCCGCCCCGGGGAGCGCCGTCAGGGCCAGTTTCGCAAAATCTCGTCGGGAGTAGGAGGACATGAGGGTATGGGCTTTATGGTTGTCGCCGCGCACCGGCTCGGCATGTGGAGTAATGTCACGGTTCATCCCCTTCATCGTCCGGCCTTCCGGCACCGGAAGAAAGCGAATTTTTCCCACGCACTTCGGCCCATTTCCCTCACGCTCGACATCGCCACCAACTTCTCCCTCGCGCTGGCAAACGCTTTCGGATACCAAACCCCCACCCACCGTAAATCCCATGGAAACACCACTCACTCCCCTCGATTTCGCCCGCCGCGCCCGCAAGCTCTACGCCGACCGCGAAGCCCTCGTTGATGGCGCCACGCGCCGCACCTATCGCCAGTTCTTCGACCGGTGCGACCGCTGGTCCGCCGCCTTGCAGCAACTCGGCGTCTGCCCGGGCGACCGCGTCGCCTACATCACCCCCAACATTCCGGCGCAACTCGAATCCTTTTATGCCGTGCCGCAAATCGGCGCCGTCACCGTGCCCATCAACCACCGCCTGAACGCCGACGACTTCGCCTATATCATCAACCACAGCGGCGCCCGCGTGGTCTGCGCACACCCCGATTACCTCGACACCTTGGACCGCATCCGCAGCCAGATCCCCAACGTCACCCACTTCGTCGCCCTCGAAGGCGGCAAGGACGGCTGGCTGAATTACGACCAAACTCTCGCCGCCGCGCCCCAAAACTTCGTGCCGGTGGAAATCCACGAGGACGACCTCCTCTCTCTCAACTACACCAGCGGCACCACCGCCCGCCCCAAGGGTGTGATGATCACCCATCGCAACGCCTGGCTCAATGCCGTCGGCACCCTGGTACACCTGCACATGACCAGCGCCGATCGCTATCTCTGGACCGTCCCGATGTTTCACGCCAACGGGTGGACCTTCGTCTGGATTGTCACCGCCGTGGGCGCGACCCACGTGTGCCTTCGCAAGACCGAACCACGCGCCATCTTCGAGCACATTGTCCGCGAATCCATCACCCTCCTCTGCGCCGCGCCCACCGTCCTCATCGGCATCGCCAACGCCCCCGACGAACTGCGCCGCCTCGCCCCCCGCGGCCTGCGCGTCCTTACCGCCGGTGCGCCCCCCGCCGCCGCCACCATCGAGCGCGTCGAGGGCGAACTCGGCTGGGAAATCACCCAAGTTTACGGCCTTACTGAAGTCTCACCGTTCATCTCCATCTGCGAACCGCGCCCCGAACACGCACGCCTCGACGCCCCCACCCGTGCCGCCATCAAAGCCCGCCAGGGCGTCGAACTCATCACCTCCGGCGACCTCCGGATCGTCGATGACCTCGGACGCGACGTCCCTCGCGACGGCCAAACCCTCGGCGAAATCATCGTTCGCGGCAACGTCGTGATGACCGGCTACTACCGCGATCCGCAGAACACCGCCCAGGCCATCCGCGACGGCTGGTTCCACAGCGGCGACGCCGCCGTCGTGCATCCGGACGGCTACCTCGAAATCCGCGACCGCTTCAAGGACGTCATCATCAGCGGCGGCGAAAACATCTCCTCGATCGAAGTCGAAGGCATGCTCCTGCGGCATCCCGCCGTCCAGGAAGTTGCCGTCGTCGGCGTTCCCCACGAAAAATGGGGCGAATCACCCCACGCCTTCGTCGTTCTCAAATCCGGCGCCACCGCCACCGAGGCCGAACTCCGCCACTTCGCCCGGGAACACCTCGCCCACTTCAAAGTTCCCCAAGGCTTCACCCTCGTGTCCGAACTTCCCAAAACTGCCACCGGCAAAATCCAGAAATACATCCTGCGCGGTGGCCGCCCCAACATCGCCCCCCAGTAGCACCATC
>CAZUUP010000209.1:0-2175 GCA_964623105.1 uncultured Akkermansia sp. | reverse complement strand
CCATCACCGCCCGATTTCATAAACATCCACCCTTCCACCCGCCCAGTAATGATTCGGCGGCAGCGAAAAAGTCCTCGTCGCCCGCTCAAACACCAGCTCCGCTGGTCGCTCCGCATCATTTGGATCATACACCGCAAACCGCAACCTCTCCGCCTCCGCCCGCACTCCATAAACAACCACCACATGATTGATGCTCAACGCGGGAAACCGCACCAGATGCACCAGCGCCAATCCGCCCGCCGCCACCGCCTCCTCCAACTCCGCCGCCGTCCGCGCCTGCCCGGACCGCGGAAACGGCCACACCAACCGCCAGTTCCCCCGCTGCCAGTAACTCTCCCACGCCGCGCCGCACTCCGCCTGCAACAGCTCGCGCCGCGCCGCGCTGAACTCCCGCAGACTCGCATATCCCGGAATCACCACCCGCTCCGCCTCCCCCAACGCCAGCCGTCCATCTCCCCTCACCACCTCCCGCACCCGCCACCGATACTCCTCGATCTCCAACCGCGGCGCCTCCGCCACAAACCGCGCCCGGTGGAAAAACTGCCGTGCCGCCCGCGCCATCGGATAACAATGATGCGCATACGTTGGCGGCGGTTCCCGTCGCACATGCCCCATCGTCCCCCGCTTCGGGTCATGCCGATACTCCCAGACCAGCTCATTAACGTACGCGAACGTATCCTTCGAAAACTCGAAACCCCGCGCCCCCGGCACCGCCCCCTGCCGCACCGCAGCGCACCCGCTGCCCAGCCAGACCAATCCCAGCAGAATCATCGCGCGCCACAACATGCTTGAGCCGCAAATTAGATTTCGGGTACCAGAATGACAATGCTTTACGACCGCTGGCGCGAAACCGCCCGTTCCCACCCCGACGAACTTGCGCTCGCCGACTGCCGCACCGGCTCCCGCTGGACCTTTTCCCAACTGGCCGCCGCCGCCGAAAAAATCCCGCAGCCGGCCGCCCCCATCGTCCACCCCCAGGGCAACGACGCCGATTTCATCCTCTCCCTGCTGAGCGCCTGGCACCACGGACTCCCCGCCTGCCCCCTCGAATCTGGACAATCCCCGCCCCCCCTCACGCCTTCCATCCCCGCCGGCATCGTCCACCTCAAGACCACCTCCGCCACCACCGGCCCGCCACGATTGCTCGCCTTCACCGCGGCCCAACTTGCTGCCGATGCCTCCAACATCGTCGCCACCATGGGACTCCGCCCCGAATGGCCCAATCTCGCCACCATCTCGCTCGCCCATTCCTACGGCTTTTCCAACCTCGTCCTGCCACTCCTGCTGCACGGCATCCCCCTCATCCTCCTCGATACTCCCCTGCCCGAACGACTGCGCCGTGCCATCCTCGACCACGACCAACTCACGCTCCCCGCCGTTCCCACCCTCTGGCGCCTCTGGCATGAAAGCGGAGTCCTTTCCCCCTCCCTGCGCCTTGCCATCTCCGCCGGCGCACCGCTGCCCCTCGAACTCGAAAAATCCATCTTCTCCGAAACCGGCATCAAGCTGCACAATTTCTACGGCTCCACCGAATGCGGCGGCATCGCCTACGACCGCACCTCGACCCCGCGCCTCGACCCCGCCCTCGTCGGCACCGCGCTCCAGGGTGTCACCCTCCAGACCGATTCCGAAAACCGCCTCATCGTCCGCAGCCCCGCCGTCGCCCAAACCGCCTGGCCCATCCCCGACGACTCCGTCACCAACGGCCAGTTCCTAACTCATGACCTCGTCGAACTCCGCGATCAGCAAGTCTTCCTCCGCGGACGACTCACCGACCAAATCAACCTCGCCGGCCGAAAACTCTCCCCCGAGACCGTCGAACGCCCACTTTCCCAACACCCCGCCGTCGTTGAATGCCTCGTCTTCGGCACCCCCGCCCCGGACAACTCCCGCGCCGACACCATCGTCGCCTGCGTCGTCCTGCGCCGCGCCGCCACCGCCGAAACCCTCCGGCAATTCCTCCTCACCCAACTCCCCGCCTGGCAAATCCCCCGCACCTGGTGGTTTGTGGACAGCCTGGCCCCCAACCACCGGGGCAAACTCTCCCGCCCCGAATGGCGCCAGCGCTTCCTCGAACGCCCCGCCCCCTGACCCTCCGCCGCCCCCCACCGCACCGAAATTTTGCCAGCCATCAAACAACCATCCCCGTCCATCCCCCTTTCCCTCTTCGCGTCC
>CAZUUP010000208.1:0-9156 GCA_964623105.1 uncultured Akkermansia sp. | reverse complement strand
GTCTTGCCCTCGACGATGGCGGCAATGTGGTCCGAGGTATAACCCAAGCCGCGGCTGTTAAGCACCAACGGTTCGCGCACCAGTTCCACCGGCGGAGGCGCTATCTTTACCGGTGAGTTTTCAGCAACCGAGGCCATCAGTGGGCTCCTTTCTTCTCACCGCCGCTGGCCGAACCAGCGCCACCATGTTGCTCAAACGGGTTCCCATTCAATTTCTGGTACTCATCCAAGTTATGCGGCATCTCATGCTTGCGGTAGTCCGGCATCAGGGGATTGGGATTTCGCAATTTGGCCAGGTAAGTTGTCCGCGGACGTGTGTCCAGGAACCCGAGCACGGCGTAATTACGATCCTGCTTCTTGGACTTGGACACCTCGCTATTTGGGTCAAGGATGTTCCCGAAGGTGATCGCCTCGGCGGGACAGACCTGCTGACAGGCCGTCCTGATGGTACCGTCCGGAACCGCCACGTCCCCGGAGGCGCCAACCTTGACCTTCTGGGCAATCTTCGCCCCCTCAATCCGCTGAACGCAGAAGGTGCATTTCTCCATGACGCCGCGCATGCGCACCGTGACATCAGGATTCTTGGCCAGCTTGACCAACTCCCAAGAATCCGCTTTCTGACGGTCCATGGGACCGGCGTAAAGATTCTCAATCGGCCGCTTGTTGTAATCGAAGAAATTGAAGCGACGGACCTTCCATGCGCAGTTGTTTGAGCAATACCGGGTGCCCACGCAACGGTTGTAAGCCATTACGTTCAAACCTTCTTCGTCATGCACCGTGGCATTCACCGGACAGACACTCTCACACGGTGCCGACTCGCAGTGCTGGCAGAGCATCGGCTGGGTGACCATTTGTGGTTCGTCGATCCAACCCTGCTGGGCTTGCTCGTCGTCATCACCCGTCTGCTTAAACTTCAGCTTGAGGTTGACGTCGCCGCTGAAGTAACGGTCCAACCGCATCCAATGCATCTCACGCCCCCGGGCAACCTGATCTTTGCCGACAATCGGGATGTTATTCTCGCTCTGGCAGGCAATCACACACGCCGAACAGCCCGTGCAGGCGTTCAGATCAACTGTCATGCCCCACTGATGGACCTCGCTGCGAGTCTCGGGCGCAGCGTCATAGGGATGCGCGTAAATGCCCTTCGGTTGCTTGGGAACGCCCGGTTGCCGTGAGTTGCCCGGCTCGGTGGGGATGAATGCCACATGGGAAGCAGCATCCAGATCCATGTTCTTGGCGAAATCCGGCTTCCGGTTGAACTGCGACAGATTCGCTTCCCGAATGATCGGACGTCCTTCCATCGACCAATGATCCTGTGTGCAGGAAAAAGCGAAAAAGGTGTCTTTGCCCGCAATCTTGGCACCAACTGCGATTGAACCCCCTCCACGCAATGCGTAGGCATTGAAGCCGACCTTCTTTCCGTCGAAACTGGCGATCCGCCCCACTTTCTCACGGCCATATCCCAAAGCCAGACCCAATGAGTAATCGGCCTGACCGGGCTGAATCCAAATCGGCGCGGTGATCTTGACGCCTGCCAGTTCGATTTCCACCAACTCGCGGTTCTTCAGATTCAGCTCGACCGCCGTTTTCCGGCTGATCAAGACCGCGTTGTCCCACGTGAATTTGGTGATCGGGTCGGGCAACTCCTGCAACCAGCCGTTGTTGGAATAACGCCCGTCGTCCACGCTGTAATCGCAGTGGAAAACCACCTCAAGATTGTCTTTCGAGAGAGCCGGAGCTACGGCCGCCGCCCCAACTTTGGCGGTCAACGCCGCCCACTCCAGCTTGACCTCGACCGGCTTGCTACTGCTTCCCGGAAGGAACCCATCGTGCAAGAACTGCTTCCAAGCCTCCTCCGCAAGCGTGCCACCGGCGATTTGCGTGAATGTATCCCGCACGATGTCGTGCGGCTTGACCGTCGTCTCACCCGCCAGACGCGCCAGAACTTCCAGTTCCGTCACCCCATCAAACAGCGGAGCGATCAAAGGCTGGACCGGCGACAACGTGCCATCCCCGGTGCGAACGTCGCCCCACGATTCGAGATAGTGCGCTGCCGGAAGATGCCAGGTGCAACCCGCCGCCGACTCATCCTCGTAATACGCAACACGGAAGACCCGTTTCGCCTTGCGTTGCAGATCCGGCCATTTCAGAGCCGCCGGCGCGTTGTATGCCGGATTGCCGCCCAAAATCACCAGCGTGCCCACCTTGCCGTCACCTAGCGCTTGAGCCAGTTGGGTGATGGTGCTTTCAGTTGCTGCCGCGCGTTCTCGCAACTCCACGGTCTTGCCCAGGCTGTCCGTCGCCGCATTGATGACATGAGCAATCAAATGCACTGCCAGCGGTTGCCGATAACCAGCCAACACTGCGACCTTGCCCCGGTTTTTCGGGTCCGCCAGATCTTTGGCGCACTCAGTGACCCAAGCCGTGTCAACCTTGCTTCCCGCTGCCAGACGTCCGAGTGCCACAGTCAAGCTGCTCTCGACAGTCGCCTTGGTTTCCTTGATGACTCCCAAGGCAATCTGCGCCGCAACTTGAATCACCGCGCTTGATCCCAACCGCAGCCGATGGTCCGCTGCCGCACCCGTCAAGGTCATGAGCGATTCGACGGCGTATAGCCGGTTCATCGCATCCCCCGGCTTGACAACCTTCCGGCCTTTCGCAAAGCCGCGGGTCAACTGAACCGCATCGGCTTCTATCCCAAGGAAATCGCTGTCCAGCGAAAGTATGACTGCAGCCTTGTCAACCCGGCAGTATGCCGTAACAGCAGCCCCGGCGACGACGGACGCCGCCTCGTCATGAATCCGAAAATCAACCGGCTCATAGACCACCCAGTTAGCCTGCGGCAGCTTCTTCATCAACGCTGCCTGCAACCGCGCACGGGACGGCGAATTGTTGCTTTCCGCCAGAATCCACAACCCTGACCCGCCATTGTCCGCCTGCCGCTTGGCCTCCACCGAAAGCTCATCCAAGGCCGTTTCCCGGGTGACGGTATTGCCCTTGTGACGGTAGTCCTGCGCCCGGTCCGGGTCATACAAACCGAGAATCGAAGCTTGGGCAAACGCATCCGTCGCTCCGTTGCTGTCCGGATGCTGGCTGTTCCCCTCGATCTTCGTCGGGCGTCCTTCATGTGACTTGACCACCAACGGAACCGCGCCCCGCCGCGAAGGAAACGCTGTCGCAAAATATTGCGCCACGCCGTGGGTGTAATTTTCCGGCAACCGCGAAAACGGATAAATCCGCTCTTCCGGCCGCCGACAACCCGTCAGGCCAAATCCCGCAAACAAGAAGGAAGCAGACATCAGCTTCATGAAGTGACGCCGGGTGACGTCGTCCTTCAATTCACTGGCCCCCGCAGGAAACTCCCGCTCCGCCCAGTCCCGGAACTCCGGGCTGTCGGACAATTGCTCCAAACTCCGCCAATAACGCGGTCCGGTCTCCGGCTCAGGACAAACTGGTGGAATGGTCTTCATCGATGACAGGCGGAACAATTCTGGGAAGCATTGACCTTCCAATCGTGGACAAACTTGGCCCCCTGCGTCTTGGCAAAATTCTGCGGCGGCACCCAGTCCAAATTGTACACTTGCTCCGGCGGACGCAGATTCGCCCCGGGATTGCGATGGCAATCCAAGCAGAAGGTCATGCTCATCGGCTTCGCGTGATAAACCTCGTCCATCTTGTTCACCGCCCCGTGGCAGTGAACGCAACTGACGCCCCGGTTAACATGCACTGAATGGTTGAAATAAACGTAGTCAGGCGTCTTGTGAATCTGCACCCAAGGAATTGGTTTCCCGCTTTGTGCGCTTTCCCGAACCAGCGCCAGCTTGGGATCATCCTTCAGCACCTGATTGTGGCAATTCATGCAGGTGTTGGCCGAGGGAACATTCGAATACCACGACTTCTCCACCCCGTTGTGGCAATACCGGCAGTCAATCCCCAATTGCCCCGCGTGAATGGTGTGCGAAAAGGCCACCGGCTGGATGGGTTGGTAGCCGACCCGCGTGTATTTCGGCGTGAAGTAATACGTCAACCCCGCCGTCACCCCCGCACCGAGCAGCAACGCCCCGACAATCACCCGACCCGGGAGCTTGTTCGTCCACTTTGGAAAGACGTCAGACATTTAAATATTGATCCGAGCCCGCAACCATCGACACGCACCGGCACTCCCGGAACCGCGTCAACGGAGCAATCGCCCGTCGCAGTTCATCACGCCTATGGCGCGAAGCGGACGAGTGAATACAGAACCCCGGCAATCCCGGCAAGTAAAGTTCGCTCGCCCCCGAAGGTTTTCTCTCCGCTTAATGGATGGATAAGTGTTCTTGCTCCGCCCCAGCGTCCAACCGCCCCCCGGCTGCCGCCCCTAACTACCAGCAGCCCGCTCGCCCTCCCTCGAAGCACCGCCCGAACGCTGCGCCTCCCGCGCCTCCCGCCGCTCCTTCCCCGCCTTCGCCGCCGCAAATATCCAAAATGGAAAAATCACCAGCAACACGACAAACGCGACCCCCTGCCCCAGCAACTCCGCCCGCTCTTTCTTTTCCCGGGCCGACTTCCCCGACTTGTGAATCATCGTCACGCCCGCCAGACCGCCCCCCACAGCCAGCAACAACGCAATCAGAGTCACGATCAGAGGAACCTTGAAATGTCGCATACCGGGCGGGTTCTCCGCCATTTTGCCCCCCGGTTCAAGCCCGTAAAATGCCACCCATCTTTCGTTTCATCCCGCCGCGCCCGACCAAAAACGACCCCAGCCGCCACCCCCCAGACAGGCGCTGCCCCCCACGAAATCTCCACGCCCATCACGCCGCCCGGGCCACACCGATCAACCCCCGCGAACTCATCCACTCCAGATATGCCTTGGCGCACGCGTCCAAATTCCCCAATTCCCCACCACCCCTTACCGGCGAACACATCTCGTAAACTGCCAGCCCATCAAAACCACCCGCCCGCAACCCCTCGAAAAACCCCGCGTAATCAATAAACCCCGTCCCAAAGCGCGTCGCCCGCACCCAATCCGGTTCGATCCGCTCATAATTCACCAACTCGGGTCGATACCGGTACCGTGGCACCCGCACATAATCCGCATTGGTCGTGATCACCGTGTGAGGCGCCGCCTTCCGTGCCGCCAAACGGACATCCTCCCCGCGCAACGCCGGCGACCACGCATCAAATCCCAGCTTGCAATTTGGCCGGTCAACGTCCCCCAACAAGTCCAGCAGCGAATCCGTGTGCAACGCCAGATCGTGATGATTCTGCACCGCCACCGTCAACCCGTGCGCCGCCACCCGGTCACACATCTCGCGCAAAGCCGCCACCACCCGCCGCCAACCGGCCTGCGGATCCTGCCCCTCCGTCTCGTACGCCGTGAACACCCGCACCACCTTCGCCCCCAACGCCGCCCCCACGCGCGCCAGCGATTCCACATACGCAATCTGCATTTCCACCACCGGCACTTCCGCCGCCAACCCCGGTGCCAGGTGTGTGTAAGCCGCCACCACTTCGCACCGCACCCCCGCTTCCTGCAAGGCCCGCCCCGTCGCCTCCACCACCGCCGGCGTCGCGTCCAACGGCGACAAATGCGGCCGTTTCCCCGCAATCATCACCGCCGGATAACCCAGCCGCCCGGCCCGCGCGATGAACTCCGGCAATCCCAACGCCGCCTGCCCCCAGTAGCCCGCATAACTCACCGAAAAAAGACACGCTCGCATACCTCAAAATCACCACCGCTCCCGCCAAAACCAGCCCACGCCCAAAGCACGCCCCCACCAGCCAAATCACACCCACCCGCCCCATCTCCCCACCCCTCGCTCTCTCCCTCTCCGCGAAGCCCCGCCCAGCCACCTCAATTATCCCCATCCAATATCCGCCCCAAACCGCCCAGCACCGATCCCTCGCCAGTCGCCTTTCCACCCGCACCCGGCGCATTGGCCAGAATTCGATCCGCCATTCGCGAGAACGGCAAACTTTGCAACCACACCGTCCCGTGCCCCCGCAAAGTCGCCAAAAACAGGCCCTCGCCACCAAAAATCATCGACTTCAAATTCCCCGCCCGCTGGATGTCGTAATCAATCCCCGTCGTCATCGCCACCAGACAGCCTGTGTCCACGCGCAAACCATCCCCGCGCAACTCCCGTTTCACAATCGTGCCCCCCGCATGGATGAACGCCAGCCCATCGCCCCGCAACCGCTGCAGCACAAAGCCCTCCCCGCCAAAAAAGCCCGCCCCCAGCCGCTTCGTGAACGCAATTCCAATCTCCGTCCCCTTCGCCGCACACAGAAACGCACCCTTTTCGCACAAGATCTCCCCGCCCATTTGCGCCAAGTCCAGCGGCACAATCTTCCCCGGATACGGCGCGGCAAACGCCACCCGCCGCTTGCCCGCCGCCCCCATGTGCGTGAAGTGCGTCATGAACAACGATTCCCCCGTAAACACCCGCTTGCCCACACTCATCAGCGCCCCGAAAAAACCTCCCCCCGGCGACGACCCGTCCCCCATCTTCGCCTCAAACGTGATGTCGTCCTCCAGATAACACATCCCCCCCGCCTCCGCGATTACGCTCTCCCCCGGATCCAACTCCACCTCCACGATCTGCAAATCATCCCCGTGAATCTCGTAATCGATCACGTGCGACTTTCGATTGGCTGGAATAATCGGTGGCAACTCGGAAGACATGGCGGCAACGGGGTTCGAGGTTGAAAAATCGTGAACTGCCGCGACGATGCCCCGACGTTTCCCGCCCGTCAATGCCGGGTTCCGAACTCGCCAGGCTTCGACATCCCCTGTCCCCCACTCCCCTAATCTCACACTCACAATTGCAATTGCCACCCCACGGAAAAATGTAATCCAGACACTTCAGTCCACCCCCGTACCCGCCGATTCATCGGTTACGTGTCCGCCCATTTCACATCACTGGAACACCGTCCCGCGACGGGCCACTTCCCGTCTTTCAGGAAGCGTGCCCCCAGAAAATCTCACCTTCTCCAGCCATGAGCCTCTTCGACACATTTCGCAGCAAATTCACCGCTCCCGCCAACCGCGCCGCCGCCGTCATGGCGCCCCCTGAACCAACACCCCCACCCGCCCCACAAATCCATCCCACTCCCGCCCGCCCCCCGGTCACGCCCTCCGTTCGCACCCCCAAATCCACCTTCTCCGCCATCCCGAACCGCGCCGCCGCCACACCTCCAACCCCGGCATCCCCCCAAGCCCGCCGCATCCTCTTCGTGGACGACGATCCCGAAATCCTCGCCCGCTACCGCGACAGCCTCGCAAAACTCGACAACCAGTGGGAAGTCACCTACGCCTCCAGCGGAGCCGAAGCCCTCAATCTCGCCGGGCTCCAGCCCTATGATGCCATCGTTGCCGACCTCCACATGCCCGGCATGAACGGCATCACCCTCTTCAACGAAATTATCCGCAAGAGCCCGAAGATACTCCGCTACATCCGTCTCGCCCCCGAGGATCGCGATCACCTCAAAAACTGCATCGGCACCGCCCCCCAGCACCTCAGCCTCGACATTGATCCCGAATCCCTCGAAGCCACCCTCCAGCGCGGCTTCCAACTCGACGCTTGGATGAGCGACGAGGCCATCAAGCGCCTCATCCCCCAGCTCACCAAACTCCCCTCGATGCCCACCCTCTACACCAGGGTCACCGCTGAACTCCAGTCCCCCAATGGCACCATCGAAAACGTCGCCAAACTCATCGCCCAGGACCCCATGATGACCGCGAAGATGCTTCAGGTCGTCAACTCCGCCTTCTTCGCCCTCCACCGCCAGATCACCGACCCCAACGACGCCGTCATGTTCCTCGGTGCCGAACGCACCAAGTCCCTCATCATGCTGGCCAAGATCTTCTCCCAGTTCGACAACACCAAATGCGCCGGCTTCGCCTCCGAACAACTCTGGGGCCACAGCATGAACGTCGGCGAACTCGCCCGCCGCATCGCCCGCACCCAGGGCTGCGAACCCAAAGTCTGCGAAATGGCCTTCACCGCCGGCCTCCTCCACGACGTCGGCAAACTCCTGCTCGCCGCCAACCTCCCCGGCTCCTTCACCCAGGTCCTCGCCAACTGCAAACAGAAGAAAATCACCGGCAGCGACGCCGAACGCGAAACCTACGGCACCACCCACGCCGAAATTGGCGCCTGCCTCCTCGGCGTCTGGGGCCTGCCCCTCAACATCCTCGAAGCCATCGCCTGGCACCACGCCCCCGCCCACGGCCCCCGCCAACGCTTCTCCCTGCTCACCTCCGTTCACGTCGCCAACGCCCTCCTCTGGGAAAGCCAACCCCCGCCCGCCGAAGATTCCGTCGCCAGCCCCCAACTCGACACCGCCTACCTCGAAACCCTCGGGCTCAACCAGGAACTCGACAACTGGCGCGCCATGCTCCCCACCGCCACCGCCTGACCAATCCCCCGCAATCCATCAAACGTCAGATTACAAAGTTTGAGCTTTGAACTTTGAGCTTTGAGCTTTCCGCTCACCTCTCCATCTCCGCATCCGTCCACCGATCCGTCCGGAACGGCGCCGCCGGCAACCCCTCCTTGTTCGCCAGATTCGGCTCCGCCCCCTGTCCCCAGCCAAACCGCACCGCCACCGGCTTGGGTACCCGCGGCGAACTCACCACCACCAACTTGCTATCCACAATCGTCGCCAACGCCGGCACAAACTTTCGATCCTCCCCCGCGATGTGAAACCACGTCAGCATCTTGGCATCGCGCGTTACCAAACCGCCCCCCACGTGCTTGAATTCCAGCCGGATTCTTCCCCGCTCCACCTTCATCCCCTCAAATAACGGCCCCGAATACACCAGCGGCTTCCCGTATGTGTTGGCCAGTGCCCACAACGCCAGCCGCCGCCCCACCTCCTGCTTGTTCGGCGGATGAATGTCCCCCACCGTCGCAATATCCGTCGTCACCGCCATCCCCGTGTTCGCCACCTTCAGCGTCTCCGCCTGCGCCTCCCAAATCTCCGGCAGCAACGTCTCCTTCGCCTTGTACGCAAACGGCGCCAATTGCACGAACAGAAACGGAAAATCCCCCTCCCCCCCCCCCCCCCCCCAGCCCCCCCCCAAACCCTTCCACCACGAGTCATCCCGCATACCCCCCGCCCAATTCGCCCCCCCCCCATCCCCCCACCCCCCCCCCAACCCCCACCTCCC
>CAZUUP010000207.1:0-9187 GCA_964623105.1 uncultured Akkermansia sp. | reverse complement strand
ATGCGCAAACGCGAACATCATCGCATCCTTCAGCGTGGTGTTCGATTCAGCGGCATTCTCGCTCGAATGATCGAGGCTCAGGATATGGCCGATTTCGTGAGTCAGGACCTCCTCGAACGTAGCCAGAGTCCGCAGCGGTTCCTGCGTGTGCTTCATGCTCAAAAAGCCGCTGACCACGTCATAGAATTCGTTGGTGCCGACCCGCCCGCCCGTGCCCTCGAACGGAAACTGTTGATTGACGAAGAACCGATTACCGCCCTGCCCCAACTCCGTCGCGCCCGTGAGGTCGTTGTAAAGGTCATGTAACTGAATCCGAATCCGACCGTCGTTGGCCCGAATGGCCGAAGCATTCGTTCCGAAGTTGGTGACACCGGCGAGCGTGAACTTGAGCGACGTCACATCCGACCACGCTTTGAAGGCATTGCTCACCGCGTTGAGCGCCTGCGCCTGCGTTATCCCGTTCGGCAGCGCCTGCGCGTCCACGAGATACTCAATCGGTTCGCCCCGGTCTGGCGCCAGAAATCGCGACGCGATTCCGTTGGTTGTCAGCAGGCCGGGCACGGCCTGGGGTTGGATCGCCGACGGGGTAATTGCTTGCGAAGTGACGTCCTCCCCGACGCCAGCCGCCCCTTGCACCAGCGCGCGCACCTCTGCCAGTACCGCCGCATCCGCGGTGACAAAACCATCCTGAACGCTCGCCGCCACCCGGACGCCGCCCGCCGTGGTCCGCTGCAACCGCCGCGCCCCCGCCGCGCCTCCTTCCGCGTACAGAGTTCCGTCCGCGCGCCGCCCGAGAAACAACAACCGCTCCTCCCCCACCCGTAATTGCGGATTGGTGCTGAAAGTCTCACACCGGTTGCCAACGAACCCGCCCCGATGCACCACCGCCACCACCGCCGGAAATCGTCCCTTTAACACCTCGTCCACCCGCAGCGCCGTGCGCGTTCGGATGCCGCCATCCGCCGCCACGAAACTCTCCTGTCCCACGACGGTCGCCCGGCAGACGGCCGCCGCGCGTCTCACGCTGACCTCGGTGGAAACCGCCTCCACCTGCGTGGCGCGGGTCCAGGACGGGATTGCTGCCGCCAGCAAAGCGGCGGCCAAATGGGCGAGAAACGGTTTCATGAGGGCAAGTGAACCTTCCCGGCAAAGGGAGGTCAAGGAATCCGGTTGGCGGAAGCAGAACACCTTCATCCAGGTCGAGCGGGATTCTTATCGAGCACGGAAATGGCCTTGCTTTGGTTGGTGGCGGTGCCCCGGTGGAATGGTTCCGGATGAGGTGTGCCGTCCCGGGTTCTGGTGATCCCAGGTGGAATGGTACTTCAGAGGAGACGTGCTCGGGGCGGCCCGGTTCGGCTCGGGCGAAGGGGCAGCAATCGGTTCTTCACTCCGGGCGGATTTCTTTCATCATCAGGCCATGCTTTCGGGAATCAATTCGGTGCACTTCGTGGGAATTGGCGGCACGGCGATGGCGTCGGCGGCGGTGGCGATGCTGGAGCGGGGCTATCGGGTGAGCGGGTCGGACCAGAACATTTACCCGCCGATGTCCACGTTTCTGGCGGAGCGGAATGTGCCGGTGATGACGCCGTATGCGGAAGAAAACCTGGCGCACCGGCCGGATCTAGTGGTGATCGGGAATGCGATTTCACGGGGGAACGTGGAAGCCGAGACGGTGTTGGAGCGGCGGATGCGGTACTGCTCGCTGCCCGAACTGTTGAAGGAGTTTTTCATCCGGGGACGGCGCTCGCTGGTGGTGAGCGGGACGCACGGGAAGACGACGACGACCTCGCTGCTGACTTGGGTGTTCGAGCACAGCGGATTGAATCCGAGTTTCCTGATTGGCGGCATCCCGCGGAACCTGGGGCAGGGGGCGCGCTTCACGGACAGCGAGTGGTTCATCATCGAGGGGGACGAATATGACACGGCGTTTTTCGACAAGCGGAGCAAGTTTGTGCATTACCTGCCCGAGGTGGCGGTGATCAACAACCTCGAGTTCGATCATGCGGATATTTTTGAGAACTTGGGCGCGGTGCAGAGGGCTTTCCGGCGGATGATCCAGATTGTGCCGCGGAACGGGCTGGTGCTGGCGAACGGCGACGACCCGAATCTGGCGGAGTTGTTGGGGGTGAAGTTTTGTCCGGTGCGGCGGTTTGGCCTTGGGGCGGGGAATGATGTGCGGGCGACCGAGTTGACATTGGGCGGTGCGGAATCGGAGTTCACGGTGGGCGGGACGCGCTTCCGCTTGGGAATGACCGGGGAGCTGAATTTGCGCAATGCACTGGCGGTGATTGCGTGTGCGCGACATTGTGGAGTGCGGGACGAGAAGATCCAGGGCGCTTTTGACACCTTTACCGGGGTGAAGCGGCGGATGGAGGTGCGGGGCGAGCGCGCGGGAGTGTCGGTGGTGGATGATTTTGGCCATCATCCGACAGCGATTCGGGAGACGTTGCGGGCGCTGCGTTTGAAGTTCCCGGGGCGGCCGCTCTGGGCGGTGTTTGAACCGCGGTCGAACACGACGCGGCGGAATGTGTTTCAGCAGGAACTGGCGGAAGCGCTGGGATTGGCGGATGCGGTGGTGGTTGCGGAGGTCGCGCGCCTGGAGCAACTGGCGCCCGGGGAGCGGCTGGATCCGGTGCGGTTGATGGGTGATTTGCGGGCGACCGGGAAGCCGGCGGCGTACCTGCCGGACGTGGCGGGGATTATTGAACACTTGGTGCGGGATGTGCGGCGTGGGGATGTGGTTTGCGTGTTCAGCAACGGGGGCTTCGGCGGGATTCACGGCGGTTTGTTGGACGCACTGGACCGGCGGGGGACGTGAAGGCGGCTGGGGTTTTGCCGGTTTGGACCAGGAGGGCGGGGTGGCCCCGGTGCCGGTTTTGGGTTGCGGGGGGAGAAATCGCCTTTGACAGAGGCCGCCGGGATGGGCATCGTGCGCGCTCGTTTGCGAGCGGAAATCGGGGCGTTGCGACGGTAATTCCAGCGGAATGACCCGGGAACATGGAATGGAAATTATGCCAGAATTAGTCGGAAATCTTTTGGTGGCGCAGTCGGGCGGTCCCACGGCCGTGATCAACGCCAGCGTGGCCGGGGTGGTGCAGGAAGCCGGCAAGCATGAATTTGTCGAGGAAATCTACGGGGGCCTGAACGGCATTCTCGGCATTCTCAACGAGGACTTGGTGGACTTGAATGACGAGCGAGCCAAGACAATTGAGGGATTGAAGCACACGCCCGCAGCGGCGCTGGGCACCTGCCGATATAAGATCGATTTCAAAAAGAAGCCGGAGCAGGCGGCCAAGGACATGGACCGGTTGTTCGAGGTGTTTCAGGCGCACAACATCCGGTATTTCTTTTACATCGGCGGCAACGATTCGCAGGACACGGCCCACAAGATCAACGAAGAAGCCGTCAAGCGTGGCTGGGAGATGCGGGTGATCGGTGTGCCGAAGACGATCGACAATGACCTGCCGCACACAGACCACTGCCCGGGATTTGGTTCCGTGGTCAAGTATAACGCCGCCACGGTGATGGAGGTGGCGCTCGATGTCGGCAGCATGGCGACGGATGACGGCGCCTGTTGCATCGTCGAGGTGATGGGCCGTTCGGCGGGCTGGATTGCAGCGGGGACGATTCTCGCGCGGCAAAAGCCGGCGGATGCGCCGCACATCATCCTTGTCCCGGAGATTGCCTTCAACGAGGCCGCGTTTCTGGCGAAGGTGAAGGACACGGTGGCGCAGCACAAGTTCTGCGTGGTTGTCGTCGGCGAAGGACTCAAGAACGCGGCCGGCGAGGAGATTGGTGTGGACAAGAAGCGCCTGGATGCCTTTGGACATCCCGTTCTGGGTGGCGCGGCGGAACGTCTGGCCGAGTTGGTGCAGGCGAAGCTCAACACCAAGACTCGCACGATCAAGCTTGGCTATGCGCAACGCGCGGCGGCGCATTTTGCCAGCGAAACAGATGTGGAAGAGGCAACGGCCTGTGGGGCTGCGGCGGTAAAGGCGGCAGTGGAGGGCAAGAGTGGTTTCATGGTGAAGCTGGTCCGGGTGCAGAACAATCCTTATCAATGGACCACGGGGCTGCAGCCGCTGGGGGATATCGCGAATGTCGAGCACTTTGTCCCGCGGGACTGGATGAGCGAAGACGGCTTCACCCCGACCGAGGCGTTTGTGGAATATGCGCGCCCCTTGGTGGCCGGTCAGCTCAAGCTGCCGACGGAGAACGGATTGCCCAAGTTTGTCACGCTGGACAAGAGTCCGGTGGAGAAAAAGCTGGCAGCCCGCAGCTAGGCGTCAGACAGGGCACGTAACCGGGAATTTGGCGAGCGCCGACGAAAGTCGGCGCTCTTTTTTTGCCAGATATTTCAAGCCGGGATTTTGGCGGTGGAGCGGGAAGCGGAATTGTGTCGGGGGCGTCAGTTCGGTGAGGACCGGGCACGGGCACAATTTCCGGCGAGCAAAATCTTGGAGTGGGCTGACTTGCGGTCTAATCTCCCCTCATGCGACCAGTGGACATTCAGCAGATTGGGGACGAATTGGCAATCAAGTGGGATGACGGCGGGGAGACTTTCGTCTCATGCGAGAAGTTGCGGCGGCATTGTCCGTGCGCGGGCTGCAAGGGCGAGGTGGATGTCATGGGCAACCTGTACAAGAATCCGGAGCGGCCGCTGACAGAGCAGGCCTTCAAGTTGCAGCGACTGGCGTTCGTGGGCGGCTACGCCTTGCAACCGTTCTGGGCAGACGGTCACACCACGGGGTTGTTCACGTATGACTACCTGCGAAGGGTCGGAACGGTGGAGTGAAGAACCGGGAGGCGGCAAGTCAACGGGTTTGGAACGGGTGAATGGGAGGACGTGTGGTCCGCGGTTGGGAAGTTGCCGGGAGGCCGGCGATCACGGTGTGCCACCAAACGAAACGTAGTCGTCGAGGTCCAGGACATCGAACCACGACGCGATGTCCTCGCGTGTGGGTGCAAGTTTTGCGTGGTAGTCGTTGAGGAGTTGTCGGGACTCGATGTCGGTTGGAACGCGATGATCCTGATGGGCGGACCAGGCGAGAATTTCGAGTTCCGAGGGCTGCGTGGTGGAGTGGCGCGTGATCCATTCGAGTGCGTCGCCATCGCCCTTGCCGGCGGCGAGTTCGGCCTGCAGGGCCGCGGCATCGATACCGGCGAATTCAAACCAGCGTTTGTCCAGCGGGCAGTTGTAATGGTATTCCCCCTGTTTGCCGACCAGAGCGGCGCGTCCCTTGTCGAGCAGTCGCGGGAGGAGGACGAATCCGCCAAGTCGCACGCGAGGGCTGCGCGGAGGACGTTGGGTCAAGTCGGGGGCTGGAATGGGCATAGGGTGGTGTAGGGTTCGGGTGGAGGGCAAAAAAATTGCGGACCAGCCTTTCGCGGGTCCGCAATCGACTGTCGAATGGTGGTTCAGCTTGCGCCCAAGGGCGCTTCGGGTGCCGGTGGTGGTGTGTTTTCCGCCGGTGCCGTGGGTGCGCCTTCTGCAGGAGCGGTCGCCACGGGAGTGGGAGGTGCTTCCGGTGTGGAGGCAGCGGATTCGGCGGCGGGGTCGGTGCTGGCGGTGGCGGTAGTGGTTGGTACGGACGGCGCGGGTGAATCCGCGGGAGCGGGTTTGGGCTGGGGCTTGGCGGGCGCGGGCTTCGGGAGCGGGCGCTTCGCGGTTTCGAGGATGCCGGTGGCGAACTCGATCACATGTCCTTGGTGGACGAGCCAATGCAGGTCGGCGCTGAGGGCTTTTTGAGCGGGTGTGGGTTCGGCCGGTGTGGGCGGGGTGGCTGGGGTAGCGGGGGCTTCGGCGCCGGGTTCGGGTGCAGGCGCGGCGGGTGCTGCCGGGGTGGGTGCGAGGGCTTCGATCAACTGGCGCCGGGTGCAGCGAGGGTGCGAGTTCAGGAACTCGACGATTTGCTTCAGACTATCGGAGACGGGCGTGGTGGCGAGGTCGAGGAAATGCGGCCGGGCCACGGAAACATGCGTGATGGTCTTGTTAACCTTGAAGAACTGCAAGCCGGCGGACGCAAACTGCTGGCTGAGGAAGGTTACCAGTTTCAGAGGGAAGCGCGTGAGATCCTCGACGGTGCGACGCGCCGTGGTGCGGAGCGGGGTGCTGAGGATGTTGCGGGCGGTGGCGCCATTCATTTCCCAGCTTTCCACGGACTGGATGAGGGCGGGCAGGTGAACTTCGCGGAAGTGCTGCTCGACTTCGTCGCGCGAATTGAGCTTCTTGGGTTCGGGGACGTTCAGGCAGGAGAACTCGGTCTTGAAGCTCTGTTCTTCGAGCCATTTTTTGACGATGGCTTCGTCGCGGACGATTTTGACGCGCGCTTTGAAGGCATCGAACGGCATCCGGCCGAAACGCTCGGCGTGGAGGGCGCGCAACTGTTCCTGATACCCGTGGTAGTTCGGCGGCCCGAGTATGACTCCGCTCATGCCGCATTGGGCGACGAACGTGTAGCTGCCCTTGGGTGCTTCGGTGGGGGTCTTCTCGGTCGCGTAGAAGGTATTGAAGTGCTTGTCGAGCGCGTAGCGGACGACGTCGGACTCGGACAGCCAGAGGGTGTTGTCGAGGTTGAACACGAACAGCGGTTGGACCGTTTGGCCGTCGGGTTTTTTGATCGTGGAGAAGCGCACCACGTACCGCTCGGGCTTTTGGAGCACGAGGGAGGCGATCTCAAACATTGGATAGGCTCGGCCGCTGAGCTTGATCTGTTTGATGAGCGATTCCACGCCGCGAGGTTCAGGCACCACCTCGACGTCAAGTTCGGGAAGCTTGATCTCGGGTTCTCGGGATTCAGGTGCGCGATCGCGTCCGCCCGGTCCACCTTCGCGCCGTTCGCCGCCGCGCCGGGGTCCCCCGCGGGAATCGTCGCGTCCGCCGGGGCGGGGGGGGCGGGGGCCGGAGCGTTCGCCGCCGCCTTGGGGGCCGCGCGGCCGACGTTCGCCGCCGCCGAAACCGCCACCAAAACCGCCACCAAAACCGCCGCCGCCACGACGCGGACCACGATCGGATCGTTCGCCGCGAGGGCCTTCCTCGCCGGTCACGTGTTCAAAGCGTCGCGTGTCGGCCGGCTTTGCCGCCCAATCGGGCAGGAAAAGGTTTTCCAAATTAAACTCGGACTCAGGAGTTGTACTCATGCGGCTTCCTCAGGCTTCGGTCGTTTTGTCCAAAGCACAAAAATCAGGGTCGAGACAATGGCGGCGGGATTTGGGGAATGCAAGCGCTTGCTCGTGGAAATGGCGCGGCGTGGCGAACGTGTGGCAGGCCGGTTGCGGTCAATCCAGGGTGGCCCGGGCGGTTCATGCCAGTTGGCGGATGGTGGACTCGATGATCTGGATGCCTTCCTCGGCCTGGGCACGAGCGAGATTCAGGGCGGGCAGCAGGCGGACGACCTGGGGGCCGGCAGGGATGGTTAGCAGGCCGGCGTCGTGGAGGCGGTTGACCAACTGCATGGCGGCAGTTTTGTCGCTGGCGGCCAGGGCGGGGAGCTTGTCCTTTTCGGGCAACTCAAAGCCGAGCATGAAGCCGAGGCCGCGGACGTTGGTGATGACATGGGGATACGCCCGAGCGAGGCGTTGAAGCTCGGATTTGAGCCAGTCTCCGAGGTTGCGGGCATTGGTTGCGAGGCCGTCCCGTTCGATGATTTCGAGAATCTTGAGCGCCACGGCGCAGCCCAGCGGGGTGCCGCCGAAGGTGGTGCCGTGCGTGCCGGCGCCGAGCAGGTCGGCGTGGGGCTCGCGCACCCAAAATGCTCCGATGGGAAATCCGCCCCCGAGGGATTTGGCCATGGAAACGGCGTCGGGTAGAAAGCCTTCCGCTCCCGGGGTGGCTTCAAAAATGCGCTGAAAACTCTGGAACCGGCCGGAGCGAAAGTGGCCGCATTGAACGGCGTCCATGAGCAGCAGGAGTTTTTTCTCATCGCAGAGCTGGCGCAGGCCGAGGAGGTATTCGGGGGTGGCGGGCGTGACGCCGCCCTCGCCCTGGATGCCTTCGATCAGGATGGCGACGGTGGCGGGAGTGATGGCCTCGCGCATGGCAGCGAGGTCGTTGTAGGGCACGTGCCGGAAACCGGTGACCAGGGGTTCAAAGCCCTTTTTGACCTTGTCCTGTCCGGTGGCGGCGATGCCGGCGAGGGTGCGCCCATGGAATGAATTGACGGCGGTGAGGATTTCGAAGCGGCCTTCGTCGTGGCCAAATTTGCGGGCGAGTTTGTAAAGTCCCTCGTTGGCTTCGGCGCCGCTGTTGCAGAAGAATACCTTTCCGGGGGCGAGGTGTTTGACCAACTGTTGCGCTAGCCGGCCCTGCGGCTCGTGGTAATACAAATTGGAGACGTGGACGAGTTTCCGGGACTGTTCGACAAGGGCTTCGGTGATCTCGGGATTGCCGTGGCCGAGCGAGCAGACCGCGATGCCGCCGCCGAGATCGAGGTAGCGTTTCCCGTTGACGTCCCAGAGGTAGCTCCCCGCGCCGCGTGCGAAGGCGAGTTCGAATCTTCCGTAGCTGGGCACGACGTATTTTTGGAAGAGGCCGATGACGGCTTGCTGTTCGTTGTGAACAACGGCGGGTGGAGTCGGGACAATTTCTTTCATCTTCGAATGGCCGGGAAGTCAACGGAGGGAAAGCCGGACTGTCAATCCGGCGAATCGAGTCGGATTGACGAATTCGCCAGCCGGGTTGTGCCGGCTGAGGGGTGGCTGGCCGGGGCTGGTTTCAGGCGACAACTTCGGTGCCAACGCCTTCGTCGGTGAAGATTTCAAGGAGGACGGAGTGTTGTTGGCGTCCGTCCACGAACTGGACTTTCTCGACGCCGGACCGGATGGCGGCGACGGCGCTGTCCACCTTCGGAATCATGCCCTTGTCCACGACACCCGAGGCTTTGAGACCGGGGACCTCGCTGATCTGGAGGTGGGTGATGAGGGTGGCGGGATCCTTTGGGTCGCGCATGAGGCCGGGTACGTCGCTCATGAAGACCAGCCGTTTGGCCTTCAGTGCGATGGCGGCTTGGGCGGCGGCGACGTCGGCATTGCAATTGTAGATTTTGCCATCCTCACCCCGGGCGGTGAGTCGGGGGTCGTCGATGCGCGCGGTCGAAGTGCCGACGAGTACCGCATCGACCGACGCGCGCAACCGGTGCACCCATGCCAGCGACGGGCCGGACGTGATCGCCGAGCTCAGGCGGCTCAA
>CAZUUP010000206.1:0-9227 GCA_964623105.1 uncultured Akkermansia sp. | reverse complement strand
AGATTGAACACGTCCTGATGCGGCCCGCGCCGCGGCGAACTCAGGCACAGCACGCGCCGTCCGTCCGGCGAAAGGCGCGGGGAAAACTCCGGCCCCGGTCCGGTGGTGAGCTGCTCGAGGCGGCGGTCAGCGAGCGTGATTTTCCAGAGGTCGTAGTTGCGGTTCACGCTGAAGCGCACGGACTCCTGGTCCGCGGTGCGGTTCGCGTGGACGACGAGGAACGAGCCGTCCGGCGCCCACTGCGGGTCGCCGTACCAGAAGTCATCCGTCGTCACGCGGGTGATGCGCGTCGCCGCGGTTTCCCCCGGTACCGCCGCCAAATCCGCCACCCACACCTGCATCGGCCCGTAGCCCTCGTAGCCCTCGCCTTGATCCTCGCGCGCCACGATGACGTTGTTCCGCCGCTCGGCCTCGGTGCGGGGATCACGCCCGTCATCCGCGACAAACACGAGCCGCCGTCCATCCGACGAAAACGCAACGCGCCCGTAAAATTTGTCGGTGATGACGCGGCCATACGGCTTCAGTTTTCCGCCGAGAGGAATCGCCGCGCCGCCGCCCGCCGGCAGCAACCAGATGTCCGCCGCCGGGTCCGAGTACGGCGGCACGGGGCGAACGGCGGGCGTGCCATCGGCGAAGGGACGCGTGGAGAGAAAGAGGAGCCATTTGCCGTCGGGTGAGAGTTGCAGGGCGAAGGCATCGGGTTCGCGCGCTTCGACCGCACGCGGCGGTGCCCCTTCGTCCACGCGCCACAGCGATTGCTTGATCGTGCGCGACTGCGGATCCGCGCGCTGGCGGATGTAGAAGGTGGTGCGCCCGTCCGGCAGCGTGACCTGCTCGGCCGCGACATCGGTTTTGTAGAGGTCCTCGATTTGCGGCAGGGCGGCGGGTTCTTGCGCCGTGGCGGGGGTTCCGATGGCAAGACTGGCCAGCGCGACGAGGCAGGCGCGGAGCAATTGGGAGGGAGGCATGATGGATTCCAAGTTTCACTGCTTCGGGCTATTCACGGGGGTACGGAGGAAGGCGAGGAGGTCGGCCATGTCTTGGTGGGTGAGGCCGGCCTCGAGACCCTCGGGCATGAGCGAGAGGTTTTGGCTCCGCAGGCTGGCGATCTGATTGCGAAGCACGACCTTCTGCGAGCCATCGGCGAGTTTCAGCGTTACGCTGTTGGCGGTCTCGGCGGCGACGAGGCCGTAGAATTCCTCGCCGTTCTGAAGCGCGCATGTATAGGCGCTGTAGCCGGGCTGAACGTCAGCGCTCGGGTCAAGGATGCTCGCGAGGAGTTTCTCGGACGGATGCGCGGCGACTGAGACCAGGTCGGGGCCCACGTCCTTGCCGTCGTTCCCGCGCTTGTGGCAGTTGGCGCAGAGGCGGAGGTAGATTTCGCGACCCTTGGCGGCGGCACCGGAAAGCTTGAGCGCAGGCTGGTACGCTTCCACCACCTTTCCGCGCGCGGCGGCGGCAGGGGAGGCCAGGGCTTTGGCGGCGAGTTGTTGAATGCGTTTGGAATCGTGTTTGAGCAGGCGGGACCGCTGGGTGGTGTCAACGATGGTGGCCGGGAGTTCCTGCCGGCTGATGCGTTGAACAAGGTCGAAGGCCCACGGCTCGCGGCCCAACCACGCGGCGAGGGCAGCCTGGCGGGGCAGGGGGCTGAGGCCCGGCCATGCCCGCGCGAGTGCGGCGGGAACGGCGGTGGCGGCGGTGGCGGCAAGGGCACGAATGGCGGCGGCCTGGGCATCGGCGGTCTGTTGGGGTGTGAGCCAGGTGGAAAGAAGTTCAATCGCCTCGTCGCGCGCGGCGGGATCGCGGCTGAGGAGGCTGGCGGCGGCGATGCGTTCGGCGGGCGGCGTGTGGATGTCGGCGGCCGTGGTGCGGGCTCGGGTCGTGAATCCGTGTGCGTGATCCAACAGGCGTGCGAGGGCGTCGCCGCCGCCCGGCGCGGGTGAGCCGCGGAGTTTTTCCAGCGTGGTGTTGCGTTGCGCGAGCTGGTCGAGGAGGCGGGCGAAGGCGGCGAGTTGCTCCGGCGTGTGACGCGCACCGGCGGCGGGGGGAGTGAGCGTGGGAGCGAGGAGTTGCGCGAGGGCGTCGCGATCGTTCACGCCGAGCGCGATGGTCAGCAATGGCTCGATCAGCGAGCCCGCCGCGGTGGGGTCGGCGCGGCTGGCGGCGGCGATGAGCGGGCGCAGGTGCGGGATGGCGGAACTCATCACGGCGGCGACGAGCATGGGTTCGGCGGCGTTGGCGGTGAGGAGGCGGGCGAGGGTTTCGCCGGCGAGGGCATAGGTGGCAGCGCCGAGGGAGAAGGCGAGTTGCAGGCGGACTTTCGCATCGGGATCGTCCGCGAGGCGCACGGCGGCGGCGAGGACTTCCGGCGTGAAGCGCGTTTCCGCGAGGCGCAGCGCGTTTTCACGGACGCCGGGGTGGCCATCGGCAAGGGCGCGGGCGACGGCGGCGGGTTCGAGTGCGCCGAGGCCGTCGAGCGCGCAGAGCGCGTGCAGGCGGGTGAGGGGATGGGCGTTGGTGCGGGCGAGTTCGCGCAACGCGGGCGCGGCGGTTTGGTCGGCGCGCCAGAGGAGCAGTTGCTGGATTTTGTCGCGCTGCCAGCCGTTTGAGGTGTCGAGGGCGGCGACGAGTTGCGCGGTGTTCAGCTTGTCGAAACGCGGCGGGAGGAATGCGGGCGTGCTGGTCCGGCTGACGCGATAGATTCGGCCGCGGTCGTCGCCTTCGCGATAGTGCGGGAGCAGCTCGGCCTTGCCTTCCTTCGGCAGCCAGTCGGGATGCTCGATCATGTAGCGATACATGTCGGCGACCCAGAGCGCGCCGTCGGGGCCTTCGCGCAGCATCACGGGGCGGCACCAGCGGTCTTCGCTCGCGAAAAAATCCAGCGGGCCGTCCTCGGTCGCGCGGCGCGCGGAGAAGGTGACGCCGTTGTCGGTCAGGCGGACGTGCTGCACGAGATTGTGGAACGGCTCGCAGACGAAGCCGTGTGTCTCGATGCCGAGAAAGAGCACGCTGTCGCGGTAGATCATGCCCGCGCAGGCCGAGGTGAAATGCCCCGCCTGCGTGAAGCTGTGGTAGCGCTTTTCCAGCGGGCTGGCGGGAAAGACGGGCGGGTTGGGCGGGGTGAGCAATTGCACGAGCGTCTGCGCCGCGCCGAAGTGCGGATTGCGCCGCAGGTAATGGTCGGGGAGGACGTAGTGCCAGAGCGGGTTCGAGTTCTGCGTGCCGAACCAGCGGCCCCAGTTGTCGCGGTTGCGGCCGAACTGCGTCGGGCCGCTCTGCGGTTCGAGTTCGCCGGTGTCGGGACGGAAACGGAAGTCGCGGCTGCCGACGAGCACGTCCTGCCCGGTGCGCGCGGACTTGAGCCGCGTGTTCACGCCGTATTTGCCGTGATGCCCGCCGATGGCGACATGGACCCAGTTGTCGAGGCCCCAGCGCAGGCCGTTGGCGCGGAGTTGCTGGTTGCCCTCCTGCAAACCGCTCACGAGCACGCGGCGCTCATCGGTCTTCCCGTCGCCGTCGGTGTCGCGCAAAAGCAGAATCTCGGGCGCGGCGGTGATGATCGCGCCGTCGCGCCAGGTGAGGATGCCGTTGGGAAAATTCAGGCCGTCGGCGAAGAGCGTGGCCTTGTCGTAATGCCCGTCCCCCTTGGTGTCTTCGAGGATGCGCACGCGTCCGCCAGGCTTGCCCTTGCCGTCCATGCCGAGCGGATAGTCGGCCATCTCGACGACCCACAGGCGGCCGCGTTCGTCCCAGTCGAAGGCGACGGGATCGAGCACGAGCGGCTCGGCGGCGGCCAGCTCGACGCGGAAACCGGAGGGGACGTGGAGTTTCTTCAGCGACTCCGCGGGTGAGAGCGGCGGGCTGGCGGGCAGCATTCCAGTTTTGGTGGCAGGCGTGCCCGCGCTGGACGTTGCGGGTGCAGCGATCGCTGGCGCACCGGCGATTTGGACCGCGGTCAACGCGGCCGCGAGTACCCGGCGAAGTCGGACTGGGTTCATGGTGGCGAAGTCTAACTGCGCGGGGAGTGTGAGTGCCAGCACAACAGCGGCCGGCCCAATGCAGGGAACGACGGAGGAGATTGACGCCCGTGTTGGATCGCCGTCCCCGCCTGGCGGTTGTTGATGGGCACGAGATTCGGGAGTTCCGTGCGCGGCGATTGGCGGGCGGAACCGGGTGTTGCGAAAGATGGGAAGGGAGCGCACCATCCCGATTCAAATGAACCTCCGCCGCCTCGGCTCGTGCTCGATAGCTCTGCTCGTGAAAGTTTCCCTCCTGACCACCATCGTTGCGTCGAACGCCGGCGAGCCTGTGAAACTGGTCACCGTCCATTCGCAACCAAGCTTCGTCTTCGCCTCGAAGGAGGTCGAGGTCGCGGTCACCCGGGTAGGTGGCCACATGGCGCCGGTGACGTTTTACCGGGACAGCGGAACGCCGGTTCGGCCGTACTACCTCAGCCCGTGGCAGGATGAACCACCGGCCAAAATGCCAGCGCCGGTCATGATCGCGCTGCGCGGCGATTTTTTCTGCCTGCCATTCGGCGGGAACAGCGGGGCTGTCGCGGGTGAGAAGCATCCGCCGCACGGCGAGATTGCGGGCGCGGATTGGAGTGTTGTCGGGACCACCCAGGCCGGTGATGTGACGACGCTGACCCTCGCCATCGCCACCCGGGTACGGCCCGGGCGAGTGACCAAGGAACTGTCGCTCGTCGCAGGGCAAAATGCGGTCTATTCCCGGCACGTCATCGAGGGATTTGTCGGGCGCGTGCCGCTCGGCCATCACGCCACGCTCGCCATGCCCGAGAAGGAGGGTGCGGTGCGAATCGCGACCAGCGCCATTCGTTTTGGCATGACTTGCCCGACGCTGTTCAGCGATCCGAAGCAACGCGAATATCAGGCCCTGTTGCCGGGCGCGAAGTGGACCGATCTGGCGAAAGTTCCGATGGCGTGGAAGGGCGAGCCCGATGCCGATCTCACCCGCCTGCCCGGGCGGTACGGCCATGCCGACCTGATTCAACTCGCCAATGAATCGTGGGAAAAGTCCGGTGGTCCCGCCTGGACGACGGCCACGTTCGCAGATGCCGGCTATCTCTGGTTCGCGCTGAAAGATCCCGCGGTCCTGAACAGCACCGTCTTTTGGATGGAGAATCACGGTCGTCACGCCGCCCCGTGGAACGGCCGCAACAACTGTCTTGGCCTCGAGGATGTCACGGCATTTTTCGCCGACGGACTTGCGTCGGCGACCGATGATAACGTCCTGACGAGGGCGGGCGTGGACACGGCGCTGGCACTCCGCGCCGACCGGCCGACGACGGTGAACTACATTCAGGGGGTGGTGAAGATCTCCGATGGGTTCGAGAATGTGAGGACGTTGGAATTCGCCCCCGGCCGGGTGACCTTTGTCTCCACCACCGGGAAACGGGTGACTGCGGCGGTGCGGCACGAATTCCTGCGGACGGGCAAATTGTAGTCCGGATGCGGACGAGGGCTGGCGGTTCAATTGGGTAAGATTTGGGGAGCGCTGCGTGCGGAAGGCCGGTTGGCCCGGCGACTGCGAACCACGACCTTCTCGCAGCCGAGGAGGTCCGACCGATCGCGGACAGTAATGCCGCGGTAACCGTTGTGGTGTGCGGGTTCACACGCGCGAAGCCGATGGGAAGCCGGCCGAGCTGGCTGGAGGCGGCCGTCAGCCTTCTCCCGTCGATCTTCTGCGAAACTCAGCGGGCGTGGTCTTGCGGTATTTGGAAAGCATGCGGGTGAAGTAGTAGCGGTTGGGGAAGCCGCATTCCTCGGCGATTTGCTCGATGGTGTGATCGGTGTGGCGGAGCAGTTTCATCGCGTGATTCAGGCGCAACTCGATCAGGTAGCGCATAGGCGGGAAGCCGAGTTCGGTGACGAAAATGTAGGAGAGGGTTCGGGCGCTGAGGCCGGCGAACCGGGCGAGTTGGGACAGCGTGACTTTCTCCGTCAGGTGTTCGTGCAGGTAGGCGGTGCAGCGCGGCAGTCGCGCATCGGCGTTGGAGGAAAGCCGGAACTGCGGCAGCGCGTGCTGGAGCGCCAGCAGGGCGCGTTCGAGCGATGCGAGAGGATCGATAGCAGTTTGCGCGGCCTTTTTCGTGCGACCCGGGCCCGGGCATGCGCGTGACAGCAACTCGCGCATTCGTGCCGTGAGGCGAATGCGCACGATGCCGGGCCGGCAGGCTTCCATCAGCCCGCCGACGTTGAAGTGGAGATACCATTTGCCAAACGGTCGCGAGCACCCGCTGTCAAAGCCGGTGTGCGGCGAGATCAGATACAAGAAGCCGGGATCAAGCAGATGTTCCGTCCCTTGAAACGTCATGCAGGCCCCGCAGCTTGTCGGCCAGTAGAGCCGCCAGAAGGCATTGGCCGCGGAGCGCAAGGACCACCGGTCGAGTCGCACGTATCGGTGCATTTGAATGTCGATGCTCGCCACGGGGGCATCCACCTGCCGCATTCCGCGAATGCGATGCGGGATGGCAGGCGGGGTGGGAATGACGTTCAATGGGATGCCTTTCATGCCTGCAAGATCGGATACAAGGCGGAACGCAACAAGGCATTTTCAGCGACGGCCGGTTCAATATGATGGCGTGGTATGAAAATGCATCCAACCCGCGTACCTATGTTCGTACACGGGCGGAGCTTTGGTTTTACCCTGATTGAACTGCTGGTGGTAATCGCCATCATCGGCATTCTCGCCAGCATGTTGTTGCCAGTGCTCGGCAAGGCCAAGTTGCGCGCCAAAAACCTTCAGTGTGTAAGCAACCTGAAGCAGATGGGGCTTGCTCTGGGGCTCTATGCCGATGACAACGGCGACAGTGCGCCATCCCAGGGTGCCGGTGTGGGACCGACATGGATAGACAGCCTGACCAGCTATCATGGAAGTGTGGAGGCGGTGAGGCTGTGTCCGCTGACCAGCAGCAACAATCCCCCCAGCGCGACGCCAGATCCTGGACCTAATCTTAAATACGGGACTTCAGAGCGCCCGTGGTTTAATAGCGGCAAGTGGGGCAGCTATCTCCTCAATGGGTATGCTTATTCGGACAAACCGACGGTCGCGGCTGTCCCCACGGACGATGTGCGCTATTGGGTCCGGTTGGGTGATGCCCGGCAGGCCGCAGGCTCGCCGGTGATCATGGACGGACTCTTCTCCGCCACTTTCGTGCGCACGCCGCCGCTTCCCACAACCGCCGTCGCGGACCTTTTCAACGGCGGGGCTGACCGCTTAAGCAGAATAGGAGTGCGCCACGGGCTCTCCGCAATGGCTGAAGCACCACGAAACGTGCCCGTCGGCACCTCGACCCTGCCGGGCGCACTTAACGCCACCTTTATTGATGGGCATGTGGAGGCCCCCAAAATGAGGGACCTCAATAGTTTGATTTGGAATGCAAACTATTGATCGGACATGCCGGCTTGTGTCCTTGGTGAGCGCGATGATTGACTGGGCGGCAGACCTGTTATCGCCGCGCTGGAGATCAACCAGTCGGCTCGCGCCGGCCGGGGCTGCTCTTGCATGGATGTTTAGAATTGCGCTGCTCGCTTGGTTGATGACTGTCCCGCTCTCCGCGGTGCGCGCGAGTGACCTCGCCGCAACGGCCGGGCTCGACAAGCTCATGAGGATGACAGCCGCAATTCCGAAACAACAGTTGCTCAACGCCACATCCAAATGAATCGTCTCGTCCTTCTCCTCATCGCTTTGTTCTCGGCGGCGCATGCCAATGCCGCGGAGAAGCCCAACTTCCTCTTCATCCTCACCGATGATCAAGGCTACGGCGATGTGGGACGGCATGGGCACCCGCTGCTCAAGACGCCAAACATGGACGCCCTGCACGATCAGAGCGTGCGGTTTGAGAAGTTTTACGTCAGCCCGTCGTGCTCGCCCACACGCGCCGCGTTGATGACCGGGATGCATGAGTTTCGCAATGGCGTCACGCACACGACCAACCCCCGGGAGCACCTTAACAAGGACGCGACCATTTTGCCGCAACTGCTGAAGTCTGCGGGATACCGCACCGGCTTCATCGGCAAATGGCATCTCGGCAACGACGGGCCGTATGCGCCGGACCAGCGCGGCTTCGATTGGTGCTCGGTGAACGTCGGCGCGGCGACGGTTCACTTTGATCCCGTCATCATCCGCAACCGCAAGCGCGAGCAGCGCAAGGGCTATCGCGAGGACATCCTCTTCGACGAGGCGATGACGTTCATGGATGAGGCGAAGGGTTCACCGTTCTTCTGCTATCTCGCCACTTACTCGCCCCACGCGCCGGTAAAGGCACCGGATGAGTTCAAGGCGCCGTTCGTCGGCAAGGTGGATGCGGAGGAGGCGGACTTCCTCGGCATGGTGGCGAACCTTGACTACAACCTTGGCCGCATCACGAAGCACTTGAAGGATCGCGGACTCGAGAAGAACACGGTCATCATCTGGATGAACGACAACGGCGGGACGCACGGGCTCGAAGTTTACAACGCCGGCATGCGAGGCAGCAAAGCCACCATCTGGCAGGGCGGCTCGCGAGCGATGTCGTTCTGGAAGTGGCCGGGCAAGTGGCAGCCGCATACCGTGCAGAATCTGACCGCGCACCTCGACGTGCTGCCGACGCTCTGTGACTTCGCAGGCGTGAACCTGCCCGCGGATCTCTCAGCAAAGCTTGAAGGCTGGTCGCTCCGCCCGCTGATCGAGTCCGCGCAACCAGTCGCCTGGCACGACGATCGCCTGCTGTTCCACCACGTCGGTCGCTGGCCCAGCGGACTGGCGGCGTCGCACAAATACGCCATGGCCTCGGTGCAGACCGGCGACTTTCTCCTGGTCCGCAGCCACCCTTGCGAGGATCCGGCCTGCAAAAAGTTTTCCAGCCAATGCACCACGCTGCGCTCGGTCGAAAACGGCGCGACCAGGGCGACCTACACGAAGGAAAACGCCCAATTTCACTGGGGCGTCACGGCGCACGATCACTGGTCGCTTTTTGATCTTAAGAACGACATCGCCTGCAGGAAGGATCTCGCCGCGCAGAAGCCGGAACTGGCGTCGAAACTCGCCGCCGCCTATGACAAATGGTGGGACGACCTTTACCCAACAATGATCAAGTTGGGCGGCGACAAGGGCGAGCCCGAGTCGCTGAAGAAGGGAGGCCCTTCTGCGAAAGAATAGCAGCTCCACCCTGAGAGCGTGTTTGAAAACTCGCCCGGTGAGGGCACCGGGCCTACAGGCAACGG
>CAZUUP010000205.1:0-9270 GCA_964623105.1 uncultured Akkermansia sp. | reverse complement strand
TAGAGCGGTTCCATCAATGTCATAGCGATGAGAACGCCCACCAACCCCTCACCCGGCCTTCAGCCACCCTCTCCCCATCAGATGAGGAGGGGGACGAGGTGAGGGGAAAACAGTCGCCAGCGCAGCTACATCATTCATGGAAACGGTCTAGCCTGCGAATGGAGCAAGCAAAAGGTGCGAAGCAAACTCGCTCTAATGTTCGCCGGGTGAGGCGTAGGTGACTGGTCGTTTTGACTAGGTTCGGGAGAGCATTGGGTGTCCAAGGGATTCCACGCTCGCCGGGCTGAAAAGCCGGACGAGTGGATTTCGGTCAAGTTGGTGCAAGAGAGCGCACGAAGACGCCGCTGGCAGCGGGCATGCCGGCGGAGTTTTGGGGACCGGGGAACACACGCCCCGGAAAGACGGCTTCCCGCGTCGCGCCGGAAGCATCGCCACCAAGGCCCTTTTTATTCGGCTGTGTGAAGCAGGATGGTGGAAACATGTCGCAGCCGGCATGGCCGCGAAGGCGCAGGCGTACCGCACGAGCCAAGTCTTCGTCCCGGGCTACGGGTCACTGGGCGGTCAATCAAAGGCGTGGCCGGCGCAGCAGAGCACGTTGCGCAGCTTGTGCCGGACCAGTTCCTTGACCTTGGTCCGCGCCGGTCCGAGGAACTTCCGCGGATCAAATTCCTTGGGATTCTCGACCAGCACCTTCCGGATGGCCGCCGTCATGGCCATGCGCAGATCCGTGTCGATGTTTACCTTGGTGCAGCCGACCCGGCGCGCGACCTCGATGTCCGCCTCGGGCACGCCCGCCGTGTCCTCGCCCATTTTGCCGCCGTACTTGTTGATCTCCTGTGCGAGATCCTTCGGCACGCTCGACGCACCGTGCAAAACCAGCGGGTAATCGCCCAACCCGGCCTCCAGCAGCGCCTTCTTGATCGCCTTCAAGCGTTCGAGGTCCAGATGCTGCTCCCCCTTGAACTTGTAGGCGCCGTGCGAATTCCCGATCGCCACGGCCAGTGAATCCACCCCGGATTTCCGCACAAAATCCACCGCCTCATCCGGATGCGTGTAGCAACCGCCCTTGGAATACCCGCCGCCCTCCTCGCCATCGTCGTGCTGCGCGCCCACGAGCATCCCGAGTTCCCCCTCGACCACGCAATTGTGTTTGTGGGCGTAATCGACAACCCGGCGGCAAATCTCGACGTTCTTCTCGAACGGTTCGTGGCTGGCATCAATCATCACGCTGGTGAAGCCCTCATCGATGCACTCCTTGCACAGCTCGAACGAATCACCGTGGTCCAGATGCACCGCGATCGGGATGGTGGTCACGCTCACGGCCGCCTCGATCAGCTTTTTCAAATAGACCGGATTGGCATATTGCCGCGCGCCCTTGGAAATCTGGAGCATCACCGGCGCCTTTTCCTCCTCGCATGCCTCCACGATGGCCTGCAGGAGTTCCATGTTGTTCACGTTGAATGCGCCCAGCGCGTACTTCCCTTTCAACGCCTTTGCAAACAGTTCCCGGGTATGAGTCAGCGGCATAGTTTTTAAGCTTTCAGATGAAACCAGACCAAATAACCAGCCGCAGAGCTTAGAAGCCCGGGAAAAAATGGGAATACTATTTCTTGGGCTCCAAACCGGCGCGGTGGCCCTCGAAGCGGGCGGAAGAAATGGCGAACCCCAGGTGCAGGGGCGGCGGCCGTTTGGCGGTTTACCGGCCCGAATTGCTTGGGTCGTCCCTTTCCGCCCACGACCAAAGCGGACGGGGACATCCGGGCTCCGCCCCACGGAAGCCCCGGGGCACGGTCTGGCCTTTTGCCGACTATCGCGGAATGTCCGTGAACCCACTTGCGAAACCTCGTTTGGCCGGGCCCCGGGATGGGCGCGGGCCAGCCCCGAGGGAGAAACGCCTTGCGACGGTGCGATGCGAAACCTAGCCTACGGCCGCAGTGACGCATCCGACGACCAGCATCCTGGCCACTCGCAATTCATGAGCACCCGATTCCCCGGCTTTTCCGGACGCTCCCATCCCTGGCGTGGGGCGCTGGCGGCGGGTGCCGTGGCGCTGCTGTCGGTGCTCTCGGTATGGGCCTGCAATGTACCGGTCTTCCGTTATGCGTTGGAACGCTGGCAGCCGGAACCTTACGAGGCGGTCATCTTTCATCGCGGTCCGCTGAGTGATGCCGACCGGGCAGCCGTGGCGGCGCTGGAAAAGGCCCGCGAGGAATTGCACGCCAACCTAAACGTCGCCCTCGCCGACGTGGATTTCCCCCTGGGCCGGCTGCCGGCCAAGCTCTGGAAGGACCGGGCCAATGCGCCGCTGCCGCATTTGGTGCTTGCGTATCAAGGCGGGGCGACCGAGGGCACGGTTGCTTGGGCCGGCCCGTTGAAGGCGGAGCTGGCGCGGCCGTTGGTCGATTCGCCGGCCCGCCGGGCGTTGGCGAAGGAACTGCTTGCGGGTCGGTCATCCGTTTGGGTCCTGGTCGAGAGTGGAAACCGCGCGGCGGACGATGCTGCTGCTGCGTTGATCGAGAAGGAATTGCGGGTTCAGGAAAAGGAATTGGAATTGCCGCCCGCCGCGGTGGATGACCCGAAGATGCGGGCCAATTTGCCGCTGCGGATTTCGTTCTCGTTGCAACGCGTCTCGCGCAACGACCCCGCCGAGGCGCCGTTCATCACCCAGCTTTTCGCGGGAGAATCGCTCACCAACCAGCCGCCGTTGCCGGTGGCGTTCCCGGTGTTCGGACGCGGGCGGGCGTTGGCGGCGCTGGCGGGCGCCGACCTTACCGCCGACGTGATCGAATCCGCCGGGCGTTTTCTGGTGGGGGCGTGCTCCTGCGAGGTGAAGGAGTTGAACCCCGGCAAGGACCTGCTGCTGGCGGCGGATTGGGAGAGCATTTTCGAGGACGCGCTTGCACCGGGCGAAACTGCTGCTGGCGGACGCACGGTGTCCGCTCCGGGCACTGCGCCCGAGACGAACGTGGTGGTGGGTGTCACGGCCGGCATGGCTGCGGGTGCGGGGAGTGACGGGCAGGGCGTCCGTCTGAAACTTGTTTTGCGCCTGTTGGTGGTGCTGGCATTGCTGGGCGGTGCGGCCGCGTTGTGGCGGAGGGCGTGATATGAGACCCCGGTTTTCCCCAGCGTTTGCGGGATTTCTCGCCTCGGTGGCGTTGACGGTGGCGCTGGTGCTGCTGCTGGCCCGCAAGCCCGCCGAGTCATCCGGTCCGAGCCGACCGGCGGGGGCGGCGGCGGTCGAGCCGTTGCTGGTCTTTTGCGCGGCGGGCATCAAGCCGCCAGTCGAAGCGGCGGCGCGGCAGTTCGAGGCCGAGGAGGGGGTGCCGGTGCAGTTGCAGTACGGCGGGTCGCAGACACTGCTGGCCAATCTGGCCGTGAGTGCGCGCGGGGATCTCTACATCGCGGCGGAAGACACGTATGTGCAAATGGCGCGGGACCGGAAGCTCGTCGGCGAGATCGTCCCGCTGGCCCGGATGCACGTGGCGCTCGGGGTGGCGCGCGGGAATCCCAAAAAGATCGCCGGGCTGGCGGATTTGTTGAAACCCGAGGTGCGTCTGGCGCAGGCCAATCCGGAAGCGGCGGCCGTGGGCAAGCTGACGCGCGACGCCCTGCAAAAAACGGGGGAATGGGAGCCGCTGCGCGCGCACACCACGGTCTTCAAGCCGACCGTCAACGAGGTGGCCAATGATCTCAAGCTGGGCTCGGCTGACGCTGGATTTGTGTGGGACGCGACCATCCGGCAATACCCGGAGCTGGAGGCGGTGGCGGTGCCGGCTTTGGCGAATCTGGTGGCGCACGTCAGTGCCGGGGTGCTGGCGAGCAGCCGGCAACCGGCGGCGGCGGCGCGGCTGGCGCGCTTTCTCGCGGCGCGGGACCGGGGGCAGAAGGAATTCGAGCGCAGCGGGTTCACTCCGGTCGATGGCGCGCCGTGGGTGCCCGCGGCTGCCGCGCCGGCCGGCGATAAGGGAGGGGTGCGGTGAAGGGCGGCGCGGGCGGCGGAACCGGGCTGGCACCCATTCATAGGACCGGCTCCGACCTGCCGTTTCTGCTCTGCCTGGCGGTGCTGGGAGGGACTTACATCGTGCTGATACTGGCGATGCTGGTGGCCGACGCGTCGTTCACGTCGCCCTCGCATCTGCTGCGCGCGCTGCGCAGCCCGGAAATCCGCTACGCGATCCAGTTGAGCCTGATCACCAGCAGCATCACGACGATACTCTCGCTGTGGGTGGCGGTGCCGCTGGGGTATCTGATGTCGCGGCACCAGTTTCCCGGGCGCCATTTGCTCGACGGGATCATCGACATCCCGATCGTCCTGCCGCCGCTGGTGCTGGGTTTGAGCCTGTTGATCCTGTTTCAAACCGCCCCCGGGCGCTGGATCGAGCGGCAGGTGCCGGTGACGTATGCGATTCCCAGCGTGATTCTGGCGCAGTTCTCGGTCGCGTGCGCGTTTGCCGTGCGGACGATGCGGGTGACGTTTGACCAGCTCAATCCGCGCAGCGAACAGGTGGCGCTGACGCTGGGTTGCAACCGGAGCCAGGCGTTCTGGCTGGTGGTTTTGCCCGAGGCGCGCCGTGGGTTGGTGACCGCCGCCGCGCTGGCGTGGGCGCGTTCGCTGGGCGAGTTTGGGCCGATCCTGGTTTTTTCGGGCGCCACCCGGATGCGGACGGAAGTCCTGTCCACCACGGTGTTTCTCGAGTTGAGCGTCGGCAACCTCGAGGCGGCCATTGCGGTTTCGATCCTGATGATTGCCTCCGCCATCGTGGTGTTGGTGCTGTTGCGCATGGCTGGGACGGAAAAGCAGATCGGTCGGGTGGTGTGACGCGGGACTGGTTCCCCTCCGCGGACCAAAGCGATGAAACACGGCAATTCCCAGCAAACGCAGACCGCGGCACCGGCGGCGGGAATTCCTGGGTGCAGTTGGGCGGCAGCGGCGGGGCGGGGCGGGGATGAAGTGACCTGGATCCGGGTGGGTAGCCGGAAGGTGCATGCCCGGGGTGCGCGCTCGCGACGAACGGCCCCGGAGCGTGGGGTGGAGCCATGATCCGTCTCGAACAGCTCAGGGTGCGTGCGGGAACGTTCGAGTTGGGTGCGCTCGATCTTGAGATTCCCACCGGGAATTACGGCGTGTTGATGGGCCACACCGGCAGCGGCAAGACAACTCTCCTGGAGGCGTTGTGCGGGTTGCGCAAGGTGACGGGCGGACGGATTGAACTGCTGGGCCGGGAGGTCACCCACCTGCGGCCGGCGGACCGGGGGATTGGCTACGTGCCGCAGGATCGGGCGTTGTTTCAAACCATGACCGTGCGCGAGCACCTGGGTTTCGCGCTGTCCATCCGGCGGGTTGAACGGGCGGCGATTGCGGCGCGGGTGGAGGAACTGGCGCGAATGCTGGGTTTGACGGCCTTGCTGGAACGCAAGCCGGCCGGCCTGAGTGGCGGCGAATCGCAACGCGTGGCGTTGGGCCGCGCACTGGCGGCCCGGCCGGCCTTGCTGTTGCTGGACGAACCCCTGAGCGCCCTGGACGAGGACACGCGGGAGGAGATGCAGGATTTGCTGCGCACGGTGCAGCAACAGACCGGCGTGACGGCCCTGCACGTCACCCACAACCGCGAAGAGGCGGCGCGACTGGGGAACGTGGTGTTTCACTTGAAGCGCGGCCAACTCGTCCACGCGGGCGGAAACCCCCCGCCGCGAGCGGCGACGACTCCTTGAAACCATGCAGCACCGCCGCCGCACCCCTTTGACTGCCGACGAGAAGGCCGCTTACGAGTGGCAGATGTGGGTGCCGGATTTTGGCGAGGCGGGCCAGGAGGCCTTGAAGGCGGCGACCGTGCTGGTCTCCCGCTGCGGTGGCGTGGGCGGCAGCGTGGCCTACCAGCTCGCGGCGGCGGGTGTGGGGCGGCTCATCATCGCCCATGGGGGCAACCTGAAACCGGGGGATTTGAACCGGCAGTTGCTGATGACCCATGACTGGATCGGACGTCCGCGGATTGAATCGATCGCGCGGCGGCTGCGGGAGTTGAACCCGCGGCTCGAGGTGGTCGCGGTGCCGGAAAACATCACTGACGACAATGCCGAGCCGTTGGTGGGGCAGGCGGATGTGGTGGTGGATTGCGCACCGCTGTTCACGGAACGCTTCCGCCTGAATCGGGCCTGCGTCCGGGCGGGGCGGCCGATGGTCGAATGCGCGGTTTATGACCTGGAGGCGCACGTGACGACGTTTGTGCCCGGCCGGACCGGCTGCCTGGCGTGCCTGTATCCGGAGGCGCCGCCGCACTGGAAGCGGCAGTTTCCGGTGTTCGGTGCGGTGGCGGGCGTGGCCGGCAGTCTGGGAGCGACGGAGGTCATCAAGCTGCTGGGCGGTTTCGGGCAGCCGTTGCAGGGCCGGCTGCTTCATTGCGATCTGCGGACGATGCGTTTCAGCACCGTTCGCATCCGGCGCGATCCGCGCTGCGGCGTCTGTGGCGCTGCCGTGAAATGAGCAGTCGGGGGAGGCCGGGTTCAGGTGGTTCGCCGCCGGGGTGCGACGAAGGCCGGACTCCGCGATGAAACTGCCGCACAAGCGTGAAAGGAGGGAAGGACAGGCGGCTGAGACTGCATTCGCGCCGTGGCGGAACAGTGCAATAATTGTTTATAAATTGCCAACGGAGGGCTAGCGTCGGGCGCGTAATCGGAGCAGACTATGGCTGTGAAAAATCTCCTCTCCATCAGCGACATCGTGGAGACCCTCGAGAACCGGCTGGGGACGTGTGAAGTGTGCGCCACGGCCGAGGCCAGTTTCGAGGAAGGCACGTCGTCGCTGGTGGTGAGTTGCGACAGCTTCCTGCGCGTGGTCAACCAGCGCGGCCCGGATCAGGTGTTGCGGCCGGAATGGTTGCCGCGGAAGGATTCCGTGAAGACCTCGGTGTCACGGCAGGAGGCGGTGCCAGCGGCGAAGGAGATTTTCCGGGCCTGGGTGAAGAAGGTTCGCCAGGCCGCACATCAACAACCCCCAACCCCCACCCCATCATGATCCCAAAATACAATGTCGAATACACGGTCGATCTCGGTCGGCACGCGCAGACCAGTCATTACACGACGGATGATCCGGTGGCGTGCGAGCAGTTCCTGGTGGAACTACTGGAGCGCGGGCACCGCATCCGCAGCATCCATCACGAGGGCGTGGAACTGCCCAAGGTGGACTCGGACAAGATGATCAAGACGGCGGCGTCGATGCTGGCAGCCAAGCGCATCTGCATCTCGCTGGCCATCAAGCCCGAGGAGGAACGCTATCGTTTTGGTTTCACGGCCTGAGCCGCGGGTTCTGCCAACCTGCCGCCGGCTGGCAATCGCCGGCGGCTTTTTTTCGTCTGATTGCACAAACTATGAAAACCAAACTACTGTCCCTCTTACTGGCCCTGGCCGCCGTCCTGTTGGTCTGGCGTTCGACCCGTTCCGTGGCGCAAGACGCACCCAATACGCGCGAGGTGATGAAGATCAAGCTGGCCTATGCGCAGCACCTCCTGGAGGGAGTCACCACCGAGAACGCTGAAATTGTCGTTGCCAACGCGCAGAAACTCAGCGCCCTCAGCAAGTCAGCGGGCTGGCGGGCGCGTGAAACCCCCGAGTATGAACTGTTCAGCGCCGAGTTTCGCCGCCATGCCGACGCCGTGGCTCGGGCGGCGAAGGACAACAAAATGGACGCAGCGTCGCTGGCTTATTTCCAGATGACGATGAGCTGCATCAACTGCCATCGGTACATGCGCGACCATCGCCGGGTGAGCCTGTAGTCGTGCTGGCGGCCGCCCCGATTTCCAGGCGGCGGTGCGACGAGCAAGGTGGGCCATGCTGTTTCAGAAACTGGGGAACATCGGACGGACGATTCAGCATCTGAACCGTTTCCGGGAGATCGTGGGCGTCTTCCTGAAGTATGGCTACGAGGATCTTGCCCATCGCCTGCACCTGCCACAGGCGCTAAACCTGCGTTCGCAGCGCGGGCGCGACGAGCAGGTGGCGATTCACGGATTGTCGCAACCGCAGAAGGTGCGGCGTGCCTGCGAGGAGCTGGGGCCGACGTTTGTAAAGATCGGGCAGATTCTCTCGACCCGTCCCCAGTTGCTGCCGGATGGCTTTGCCGAGGAGTTGGCCAAACTGCAGGACAGCGTGGCGCCGATTGCCTTTGCCGAGGTGCGCCAGGTCGTGGAGTCCGGGCTGAAGCGGCCGCTGGCCGAGGTGTATTCGGAGTTTGAAGAGACGCCCATCGGCTCGGCGTCCATGGCGCAGGTCCACCGGGCGCGGCTGCTCAGCGGGCAGCGGGTGGTGGTGAAGGTGCAACGACCGGGAATCGAGGAGAAGGTGCGGATTGACCTGGAGATTCTCCATCAGGTGGCGGCGCTGGCGGAGAATCACCTTGAGGAAAGCCGGGTACACCGGCCGACGGCGGTGGTGGAGGAAATCCGCCGGACGTTGCAGCAGGAGCTGGATTTCACCACGGAGGCGGCGCATCTGGAGCGTTTTGCCCGGCAGTTTGCGGGGGAGCCGACCATTTACATCCCGGCGGTGTATCACGAGGCTTCGACGCGCCAGTTGATCACGATGGAGTACATCGAGGGCATCAAGGCCTCGAAGTTGCAGGAGCTGGCGGGCGCGCAACTGGACCCGCCGGAGATTGCGCGGCGGATTGCGGACCTGATGATGAAGCAATTTTTCGTTCATGGTTTTTTCCATGCGGACCCGCATCCGGGCAACATCCACATCCTGCCGGGGAACGTCATTTGTTTCCTGGACTTTGGGATGATGGGCTTTCTAGGGCGGCGTGGCCGGGAGAATTTTTCCGCGCTGGTCACGGGTATCGCCCGGCGGAACGAGGTGGCGGTGGCTGATGCGTTGATCCGCCTGTCATCCCCGGAGACCGAGCCCTCGCGGCCGGCACTGGAAACGGAGACGGCCGAGTTCATGCACCAGCATTTTTACCGGCCGCTGGCGGAGCTGGAGTTTGGCAAGCTGACGACGGAGCTGGTGCAATTGACGACGCGGCACGGGCTGCGGATTCCGCCCGACTTTTTCCTGATGCTCAAGTCCCTGAGCGCAATGGAGACGCTGGTGCGGCAGTTGCATCCGGGGCACAACCTGATCGAGCAGGTGACGCCGTTTCTCAAGCGGGTGCGGCTGCAGCGGTTTGGACCGCGGAAGCTGGCCGAGAATTTCTTTGAGGTCGGACTGGATTTTGCGGAACTCGCCGCGGCGGTGCCGGGGGAGCTGCGGCGGATCATGGCGCATCTCAAGAGCGGC